>NZ_MUFD01000007.1:0-98665 GCF_001995405.1 Salinivibrio sp. AR640
TATATTTATAAAGCTGTGAACAGGGTAATCACGCCCCCAATGTAATGTGTGGCAGAATACGATGCGAGTGAAAACTGGATAGAACACATTAGGGACAAGGGCACAGGAGCGGCATGGCGTTTTTTATTTTTTTGCTTGTTTTATTGGCCGGTGGCGTGCTGGGTTACGGATGGCGAGCGCGTCAAGAGACAGTGGCGCTATCTGACTGGCAGGTTTACATGGCCAGCTTGGAAACGCCGCATGCCATTGTAACTGCCGAACAGGGCGACATTTTATATGCCAATGCTGCATGCGTAGACACCTTTTCACTGGTCGATAGCCAACAGCAATTTAAAACCGCTACCCCGCGACAGCAGCAAGCCGTTCAGGCATTCATTATGGCACAGCCTTGGCCGCAACCTTTTTCTCATGTTGATGCGAAAGTCCGAGCGCCGGGGGCGAATCGGGTGCGTGTCAACGTGCAGTTATCGGGTTTACCGATTCGTTGTCGAGGGAAGCGAGCATGGGTTGTCTCCTTATCATCGGCGGATCAGCGCACCCATTGGCAACTTCATGAGCAAGAGCAAGGCGTACTCTTGAGCGTGATTAACTCGCTGGAGGAGTTGGTGTGCTTTCAAGATGTGGAAGGGAATGTGGTCGGCACCAATGCGGCATTTGATCGTTTTTGGCAAGGCCGTGAGCAAGAGGCCATTGTTTGGCAAGCGGATCAGCCGCTGACGCAGCCTCAAACTGAACGGACATGGGCGACACAACATAATGATGAAAGCTGTTTATTAGAGACCAATATCACCGCACTTAAAAATGATAAACAGGCAATCATTGGTACCTTGTGTATCAGCCACGATGTGACCAACTGGCACCAGATGCAAGAGCGATTACAAAAAGAAGCGCAACAGCGCCAATCCGTTGAGCAGGTCTTAGAGCAACGCAGTCATTTACTCAGTGCGATTTTTAAGTCGAGTATCGATCCGATTGGGATCTATGACCAAGACTACTATCACTTGGCTTGCAACCAAGCTTATGCTGATGCATTAGGCACGACGATTGAGGCGTTGGAAAACGCCCCTGCGCAGAAAGTGGTTGATCCTGATATCTTCGATCAACATCGACAGCGTGATCAACAAGTATTGGATACGGGAGAAACCATGACTTATGAGGATGTCATTCTTGGTCAGTTAGGCGAGCAAACCTGGTATGAGGTGGCAAAATCACGCATTCAAGATCCGGTGACGGGCGCCCCTGCCATTTTGCTGATGGCTCGGGATATTACCGAAAGAAAAGACACGCAACAGCAGCTTGCCGACGCCATAATGGCTTTGCAAGCACTCAGTTTTGTCGACAGCCTCACCCAAGTGGCGAATCGACGTAGTTTAGATGAACAGCTGAGCAAACTGTGGCGTTCACAAGCGCGTGAAGGCACGCCACTTGCCTTTATCCTCTGTGATATCGATCATTTTAAACTGTACAATGATCACTATGGTCATCAACAAGGTGACTGGGCGTTACAAAAAGTGGCAAACGCATTGACCTCAGCCGTTCACCGGCCGCTTGATGTGGTGGCGCGTTATGGCGGCGAAGAGTTTGCCATTGTATTGCCGCAAACCGAACTGAACGGCGCTATCCAGGTTGCCGAGACTGCACGCGAGTGGGTGCTATCGGCAGACATTGCCCATCATCAGGCCGTGATTACCGGTAAAATTACTATCAGCCTTGGCGTTGCTTGTGTGACACCCTCCGCGGATGGTGATTACGGTGATTTAATCCAGCAAGCGGATCGCGCTTTATATCAAGCTAAACGCAACGGTCGAAATCAAGTGAGTGTAGTGAAAGGCATGCCGGCACCACACGGATCAAGCCCTCGACGCGCCTCGGTCGCCGAATCGACTTACCTAGAATCTAGCGGTTAATCATCCTTTATGAAACAACTTAAAGTCCTTGCACAATATTATGTCGATTTACTGGTTAAACTCGGGATTGTGCGCTTTAGCATGCTGCTCGCCTTAGCCTTAGTAGCGCTGGCGGTTGTGGTACAAGTGGGCATCACGCTGGTGCTTGAAGGCACGGTCCAGAATATCGACATTATTCGTTCTGTATTTTTTGGTCTGATCATCACTCCCTGGGCGGTCTATTTTTTATCAGTGGTGGTGGATCAACTGGAAGAGTCTCGTCAACGTTTATCCAAGCTCGTCTCAAAACTTGAAGAAATGCGCGCGCGCGATATGCGTTTAAACCGCCAATTAACCGAGAACATTGAGCAGCTCAACTTAGAGATAGAAGAAAGAGAAAAAGCTGAGGAAGCGCGGCAACAGGCGATTAAAGATCTGGAAAATGAAGTTTATCAGCGTGAAAAAGCCCAGTTAGAATTGGCTGAGCAAACCGCGTTACTGCGATCATTTATCGATGCCTCGCCCGATTTAATTTATTACCGCAATGCCCAGGGCCAGTTTTCCGGTTGCAATCGCGCAATGGAAGAGCTCACCGGTTACGATGAGAAAACCCTAAAGGGCATGACGCCTTGGGATGTTTATCGTGAAGATATTGCTGAAAAAGTGGTTGAAACGGACCAGCAAGTTTTTGATGCTAATGTCTCGATTACCTATGAACAATGGCTGGAATATCAAGATGGTCGAAAAGCCTATTTTGAGTTGCGCAAAGTCCCTTTCTTTTCACGAGACGGGCGACATCTAGGATTACTCGGCTTTGGACGCGAAATCACCGAGCGTAAGCGTTACCAAGACGCGCTAGAAAAAGCGAGTCGAGAAAAGACAGCGTTTATTTCGACCATTAGTCATGAACTTCGTACCCCGTTGAATGGCATTGTGGGGCTCAGTCAAATACTGCTCGACTCTCAATTAGACGATAAACAGCGTAATTACTTACGCACCATTTACGTTAGTGCCATCACGCTAGGTAACATTTTTAATGACATTATCGATTTAGATAAATCCGATCGAAAACGTTTGTCATTGCATCCTACCAGCATCGATCTGCGCGAGTTTGTGACCGAGATTGATAATATATCGACATTGATGGCGGAGCAAAAAGGTCTACGTTTTGAACTCGAGCGGGTCACGGACTTGCCCGAGTACGTTGCAGTGGATGCGACCCGTTTGCGGCAAATTCTTTGGAACCTGGTGGGGAATGCGGTCAAGTTTACCAAGCAAGGTTGTGTGATTATCACGGTCAGTGCTGAGGTTGATCACGATACTGCTCATCTGTGTTTTGATGTTGAAGACAGTGGTATTGGGATCCCTGCGGATGAGCAAGATAAGATCTTTGCAATGTACTATCAGGTAAAACAAGCAGGTGAAAACCTACATGCCGTGGGCACTGGGATTGGCTTAGCCGTTTCGCGTAAACTGGCGCGTTTGATGGGTGGCGATATCAGCCTCGACAGTGAAGAAGGTCAAGGCAGTACGTTTACACTTACGGTGAGTGTGCCACTGAGTGAACCCAATGAAGAACAGATGCCTTCCCCTGCGCTGATAAACAATGCGTTACGTATTTTGCTTGTCGAAGACATTGAGCTGAATATCACCGTCGCCACCAGCTTGCTTGAAAGCCTGGGTCATGACGTCACCGTTGCTCGCGACGGGCAAGCCGCGCTTGATGCTTTTGTGCCTGGCGCGTTTGATCTCGTCTTACTCGACATTCAGTTACCGGATATGACCGGGTTTGATGTCGCCGCGACATGGCGACAGCATCACGCGCATTTACCGCCCTTGGTTGCTCTGACGGCCAATGTGATCAACGATAAAAATAGCTACTTAACGCAAGGTATGGACGATGCTATCAGTAAACCCATTAGTGTCTCAGCCCTCAATCACGTGATTTCGCATCATGCTTTGGCCGGCGAGGCGGTATCCGCGCAGACTGCTGAATCTGAACCTCAGACGCAAGCGGCGCGGCCAGTGGCGAATGAGCAAGCTGAGCGCTTATTGGATATGGACATGCTCACCGGGTACGTCGAGTTGGTGGGGATTAAGCCTGTACGCCAAAGTATCGAAATGTTTGAAGCAACCATGCCAGACTATATCGCGATCTTAGACTCGAACATGACCGCACGCGATCAAGACGGCATTGTTTCAGAAGCCCATAAAATTAAAGGCGCCGCGGGGTCGGTGGGGTTAAAACACATTCAAAAAGTCGCGCAAAAAGCCCAATCGCCTGATTTACCGGCATGGTGGGAAAACATTGCTGATTGGATCGATGAAATAAAAGCGGGTTACCCGCACGATTTAGCGGTATTAAAAGCCTGGTTAGATGAGCAAAGCGACACTCACCGTTAACCTGATAAGATCAAAAAAAGGCGCCTTAGATTGGGCGCCTTTTGCCTGTACAAACGGCAGTTTTCACCGACTATCGGCTTGGCGTTGACACTTACTGCTCTTCAATCTCGCCGCAGAAGCGATAGCCTTCACCGTGAATGGTGGCAATAATCTCGGGTGTGTCGCTGTGCGATTCAAAGTGCTTGCGGATCCGGCGAATGGTGACATCAACCGTACGATCATGCGGTTTCAAATCGCGGCCGGTCATTTTCTTCAGCAGTTCAGCACGGGTCTGGATCTTGCCAGGATTTTCACAAAAGTGAAGCAATGCACGGAACTCAGAGCGAGGCAGTTTGAAGGTTTCTCCCTCAGGATTGATCAGTGAACGGCTGTTAATATCTAACGTCCAACCATTGAAGGTATAAACGTCAACATTACGTTTCTCTTCACTCCCGTTCACACTGCTTAACGCACGCGTGAGCAGGTTGCGGGCACGGATAGTCAGTTCACGGGGATTAAACGGTTTGGTGATATAATCATCTGCACCGATCTCTAACCCAAGGATTTTATCAACTTCGTTATCTCGCCCGGTCAGGAACATCAGTGCCATATCCCCTTGTTCACGCAGTTCACGCGCCAGGAGTAGGCCATTTTTACCAGGCAGGTTGATATCCATGATCACAAGGTGAACGTGGTGGTTTGACAGGATTTGATGCATTTCGTCGCCATCGCTGGCTTCAAACACATTGTAACCTTCGGCTTCAAAGATACTTTTCAGCGTGTTACGTGTGACCTGTTCGTCTTCTACAATCAGAATTTGCGGGGTTTGCATTGGCGATACCTAATATCTAAATAGAATCCGGTTATATTCCACAGTCTAGACCGACTAGCCTGTGAAAAAAATTTACAAAATGCGAGGAATGTCTACCGCGAACCTCGCAACTAACATATGGCACGCCATCCATAGAGAAGTGTTCGTCGATGCTAGACAACGCACCGTGTGTTCCAGCTTGAGACGGGGCATGGCGGACTTGATTCAACGCCAAGCCGATCACTGTGCTATCCATTAATTATCGCCAATTGTATTCATTTAACAGCACGCTAACAATATATTAGGATGAAGGTTGATGATTTTTTTCATCCTTTATTGACCCCAATCAAAAGCATGTTACGTGTCAGTTAGTACCAACTATCCGTTTAACTTCATGAATAATCGCGCATAATTAGTAATTAAGCATAGTATTAGTAGCCAATGGATGTAAATAATGTGTGATCAAAATACGCAGCAAGATTTGTGGAAAACTTACCAATCGATCGCTTTTCATGCCCCTCAAGCGCCCGATGCGGCTGCATTTGCTATTCTTACCGCATTTAATCCACGCAGCCAACCCTTATCTGACAATGAGAATTACCTACGTAATGAGCGGCTTGCCAAGGCGATGACGCAAGCCGGTCTCCGTTATTGGCCGATGAATGGTGGCGCACCGGATGGAAGTTGGTTTGAACCTGGTTTTGCGGTCGCGATTGCGTCATCGGATGCCGTGGCCTTGGCGAAAACTTGGGAGCAAAACGCGATTTACTGGGTTGAAAACGATACATTATGGTTGTTGCCTGCCTTAATGACAGACTTTACGCCACAATCACTTAACGTGCGTTTTTCTTCCTTGTTGGTGGCGGCAAAGACGTAAACGAGTCACCCTATTAATAATGAGGAGAAACATATCATGGACGATAAACTGCCTGACTTATGTGACCAACACCCTGACGCGGTGCAATGGATACCGATGCAATGGTTTGACTATGGGGCAAAACGTGGCTTTGAAGGTCGAGTACGAACGGTGCGTTGCTATCGCGATAACTCGAAAGTGAAGACGTTATTGGCGTCGCCCGGTGATGGGCAGGTGTTGGTCGTTGACGGTTCAGGTGCCATGGATAGAGCTTTGTTAGGCGACTTAATTGGACAAAGTGCGGTCGATAACCATTGGGCGGGGATTGTGATTGCCGGGCCCGTGCGTGATGCGGCCACCTTATCCACCTTACCGCTGGGCATAAAAGCACTGGGGGTGTGTCCAATTAAAACGCACAAATACGATCAAGGTGAGGTTGATGTGGCGATTACGCTTGCGGGGATCACCCTGACAGTGGGGGATTATCTGTATGCAGACCAAAATGGTGTGATCGTGTGCACCAATCCGCTAAACACGTGAATCAAAAACTTAGCCCTACCCCGAGTTGATAGATAGATTCGGGGGCGGCGTCGGCATCAAACTCAACATCTAGTCCGGCATTGACGCCAAAAGCGTCGCTAAATTGGTAGCGACTGCTGACGCCCCATTGATCAATTAAGGCGTTATCATTGTCATGGCTAATCTGGCTCGACACACGTAGCTTGTCGGTAAAATGATAATCAATGCCGCTGAGTAAACCATGCGCGCTGGTCGATTGTGCAGTCTCGCTTTTTAACTGTGTTCCTATGTAGACAGAGACATTCTGTAGTGGATAGCGATAGCCTGATTGGACCGTCCAACTGTCAAAGCCTTGGCTCGCCGAGGGAATAGACTGAATAAAAAAATGCTCTGACGCCAATTCAGGTGCGGTGTTCCACGTGAGTTTTTCAGCCCACGCGGGTGTCGCCACGACGTGTAGGGCGAGGGCCAACCATCCTAGTTGTTTTACGCTCACATCCTTTGCCTCTTAGCTTTTGATTAACGCTGAGCTCGGTGGGCTCTTGTTTGTTCGCTATCGTGAGTGTAGACAAAAAAACGTTTTGTAGCCCATGACCTGTGACGATCAAGCTGGTTTTATTGCCATCTGTGTATGACTCAGGCGGTTTTCATCGTTGTATGGGCGTACATCGTGAAAATGCCCCGCTTTCACTTGACGTTGCAGTTGTTGCCAATAGGCCGCCTCAAATAGCTCAGGATGAAGACGATCAAACTCTTTTGCCACCGTTCGGTTAACCAGTAAAAAGGTACGAAATTCCTCGGGGAATACATCGTTCTCTCCCACGCTGTACCATGGCTCAGCCGCTAATTCGTCTTCAGGATAACGCGGCGGAGGAATACGGCGGAAGTTAACCTCGGTTAAATACGCGATTTCATCGTAATCATAAAAAATCACCCGGTTGTGGCGACTGACACCAAAGTTTTTAAACAGCATATCGCCGGCAAAGATATTGGCGGCGGCCAGTTCTTTTAATGCATCGCCATATTCTTGTACCGCCTGGGAAATCGCCTCGGGTGCCGCTTGCTCTAAATAGATATTAAGTGGGATCATTCGCCGCTCCATGTATAGGTGTCGAATCCGTACATCGCTGTCGGTCACCGTGATGCAAGACGGCGCCACCGCGAGCAGTTCGTCGATTAATGCGTCACTAAACCGATCGCGAGGGAAAATAAAATGACGGTATTCTTGGGTGTCGGCCATACGACCAACACGGTCATGCTCTTTGACCAGCCGGTATTTCTCCCGCACTTGGGCATGGGTCATTTGTTTTTGCGGTGCGAACTTATCTTTGATGATTTTAAACACAAACCCGTATGAGGGGAGGGTGAATACAGACATCACCATGCCTTTTACGCCGGGGGCGATATCAAATAAATCGTCTGAGTTTTCCAGGTGATGAAGAAACTCACGGTATAACTCTGTCTTACCATGCTTTTGACATCCGATGGCGGTGTAGAGCTCTGCGGGCGTTTTATTGGGCATGAGCTGATTGAGAAAGTCGACTAAAGCGGCAGGTACCGGAGCGTAAACCATAAAGTAGGAGCGAGCGAAGCCGAATACGATACTGACGTCATCACTGTCGGTAATGCAGGCATCAATATAGAGCTCACCGTGATCAGAAATCGCGAGCGGTAATACCAGCGGTCGGCGTTGATTGGCCATATCGAGCCTGCCAATCAGATACGCGCCTTTATTACGGAAAAATGGCTGACGGACCATCTCAAGGGTGAAGCTCATTGTGAGCTGGGGGCCAAAGCGCGCCTGCAGGATTTGGGTTATTCGCTTAAGATCACCGGTTTTATCTCGCCAAGGTAGGGTAAACGGTGTGCTATCTAGCATTCGTTCTAGCGTGGCATAAATGCCTGCTTGAGATTGAAACCGCCGAAGTAGTGGCGTGGGGTACTTAGGAATCCGTCCCCCTTGAGCGCTTTGCACAAACAATTTGTCACGACGAATATTCCGATGCTCAAAGATCCGGCAGTAGACAGAGTTAAAAAAACTCTCAGCGATATCGTAGCGCGGGTAATCATCGAGCAACCGGATATAGGCCGCTTTTACCGCCATCAAAAACGAGCGAGTGGCGTGTTCTTTCCCAAGCATCGCGCGGAGCTGTTGGCTGACTAAGCCAACATGGTGGTCATAAAATTGAATACGCGTTTTAAGTGCAAGCTGCACACTTTGCCAATCTTGTTGTTCAAAGCGTTCTTGTGCGCCCGATGTCACATCGAGAAAGCGACCGTACATGGCATCCGAGCCTTGTAAGATGGTGTTTGCAACCAGCTGCGCCATGGCGTCTTGTGTCATTTTCGCTCCTTTCCGTGAACGTTTTTCCCTCGGTTCAAGCTCGCAGAGTTTTGCTGAAAAAGCAATCGGCATCACTTTTTTGTTGACCTTGGCAGCATGATTCGATACACCTAAGGGGAACTCAACAAAATAAATGATAAACGCAACACACATGCAACTAACGATCAGCACCTTGACCACCACAACCACCATTATTACTGGCACACTTTGTGTTGGTGCGGGCTGATACGCACAGAATTTCCAAAAAAAGCCCGTACCTTCCCAGGTACGGGCTTTTTTTTATCTTAAAGAGAGAGGTCCCAAAAGGATGCGAGTTTTAAAATTTGGTGGTACATCGTTGGCCAATGCCGAACGATTTAGCCGCGCTGCCGATATTATTCTGAGTAATCAAGGACAAAGTGATGTCTCTGCGGTTTTATCCGCGCCTGCTAAAGTCACCAATATTTTGGTCTCAGTGGTCGACAACACGGTCAAACATGGTGAGGCAGAGCTGCCACTTAAAGAGTTAGAAAGCCTTTTTACCGATCTTTTTCATGGGCTTGCCGAGTGTCAACCTAACCTTGAAACTCAGCCTCTATTTGACAAATTAACCCGTAGTCTCGGACAGCTTCGTCAATATGTGCATGGCATGAGCCTGCTCGGTTTGTGTCCCGATAGCACCTATGCGCGCGTGGTAAGCAAAGGGGAGCGTTTATCGGTAGCGGCAATGCATGCGCTCTTAGAAGCTCGTGGCTATGCCGTGTTTGATATTGACCCCGTTAATTATTTTGCTGCGTCGGGCAGTTATTTAAGTGCCGAAGTGGATATCGAAGCGTCATCGCAGCGATTTAAACAATCTCCGATCCCGGCGCAACATATCGGGCTGATGCCAGGCTTTATGGCTGGAAATGAAAACGGTGAGCTGGTTACGTTAGGGCGAAATGGCTCTGATTACTCGGCTGCTGTGCTGGCTGCGTGTGTGCGCGCCCAATGTTGTGAGATCTGGACTGATGTTGATGGCGTTTACAACTGTGATCCACGTCTAGTGCCTGATGCACGCTTGCTAAAATCACTGAGCTACCAAGAGGCGATGGAGCTGTCTTATTTTGGGGCCAAAGTTCTCCACCCTAAAACCATTGCGCCGATTGCCCGGTTCCATATTCCTTGCCTCATCAAAAATACCGCCAACCCGCAAGGTGCAGGCACCCTCATTGGTGATGATAGTGGCGAGGATAAGCTGCCAATTAAGGGGATCACAACCTTAAGTGACTTGAGCATGGTGAACCTGTCAGGTCCGGGCATGAAAGGGATGGTGGGGATGGCATCACGTGTGTTTGGCGCCATGTCGTCGGCTGGGGTATCGGTTGTTCTTATCACTCAATCATCCTCTGAGTACAGCATTAGCTTTTGTATTCAAAACCAAGATAAAACCAAAGCAGAAAAAGCACTGAGTATCCACTTTGAGCTCGAGTTGAAAGACGGCTTGCTCGAGCCGGTTGAGTTTATCGATGATCTTTCAATTGTTTCCTTGGTGGGTGATGGTATGCGCACATCAAAAGGGGTCGCATCGCGCTTTTTCACCTCGCTGGCGGAAGTGAATGTCAATATTGTTGCCATCGCTCAAGGCTCATCAGAGCGTGCAATTTCGGCTGTTGTTCCCTCAGAGCGGGTATCCGAGGCGGTCAAAGCCTGTCACGAAAACTTATTTAATAGCCAGCACCATTTGGATGTCTTCATTGTTGGGGTCGGTGGGGTCGGCGGCGAGCTCATCGAGCAAATTCGTCGTCAGCAGGCCAAGCTTCGTCAGCAAGGGATTGTGATGCGTGTGTGTGGGTTGGCCAATAGCAAGGGCATGTGGCTGAACAGCCAAGGCATTGATCTGGATACCTGGCGCGATGATTTACCCAATCATCTTTCCGACTTCAGTTTGGCCGGCATGATCCAGTTAGTGCAGCGTAATCACATTATTAACCCAGTGCTGATCGACTGCACCTCGAGCCAACAAGTCGCTGACCAATATACGGCGTTTTTACAGGCGGGGTTCCATGTGATCACGCCGAACAAAAAAGCCAATACCAGTAGCCTTGCGTATTATCACCAGCTACGTCAGGCGGCGCGTGCAACCCACCGTAAGTTTATGTACGAGACCACGGTTGGTGCTGGCTTACCTGTGATCGAAAACTTGCAAAACCTGATTGCAGCCGGGGATGAACTGTCACGCTTTTCCGGTATTTTATCCGGTTCACTGTCTCACATCTTTGGCAAACTAGATGAAGGGGCAAGTTTTAGTGAAGCTACCAACGTGGCGCGAGAAAACGGCTTTACCGAACCGGATCCACGGGATGACTTGTCCGGGATGGACGTGGCGCGCAAGCTTCTTATCTTAGCTCGAGAGGCTGGCATGGAGCTTGAACTCGATGACGTCAACGTGGAGCCGGCCTTACCGCCAGGCTTTGATCAATCCGGTGACGTCGACAGCTTTATGGCTCGGCTTCCTGAAGCGGATGCTTATTTTAAGCAATGGTCGGAGCAGGCTGCGCAAGAAGGGAAAGTATTGCGTTATATTGGTGGGATTGAGAACGGCCAGTGCTTTGTGAAAATTCAAGCTGTTGCCAGTGATGATCCAATGAATAAAATCAAAGACGGTGAAAACGCACTGGCATTCTACAGCCGCTACTATCAGCCAATTCCGTTAGTTCTGCGCGGTTACGGCGCAGGGACTGCCGTAACGGCGGCGGGGGTGTTTGCGGATCTGATGCGAACACTCGGCTGGAAATTGGGAGTATAACCATGGCGGTACGTGTTTATGCGCCAGCATCGATTGGTAATGTCAGTGTTGGCTTTGATGTGTTGGGCGCCGCAGTTAGCCCTATCGACGGCAGTTTACTTGGCGATGTTGTTGAAGTAGCTGATGGGGGAAAAACGCCTTTTTCATTGCGCTGCCAAGGCCGCTTTACCGATAAGTTACCGTCGGATGAGCAAGATAACATTGTGTACAAAGCTTACCTGGCATACGCCGCAGCCTTGCAGGCGAATAATCAGCCGGTCAAACCTGTCGCTATGGTATTGGAAAAGAATATGCCGATCGGGTCGGGGCTGGGATCTAGCGCCTGTTCGATTGTGGCCGCTTTGGATGCGTTAAATCGCTTTCACGATCATGCGTTAGATGAAACCACCATGCTGGCGCTAATGGGAGAGATGGAGGCATCGATTTCAGGCAGCCTTCATTATGATAATGTCGCGCCCTGTTACCTCGGTGGGTTACAGCTCATGCTCGAAAGCCAAGGCGTGATCAGTCAAGCGGTGCCGCACTTTGAAAACTGGTATTGGGTCATGGCCTATCCTGGTATCAAGGTATCGACGGCAGAGGCCCGTACTATTTTACCCGCGCAATATCGCCGTCAGGATGTGATCGCACACGGCCGTTATCTCGGTGGTTTTATTCATGCGTGTCACACCCAACAACCTAAACTGGCGGCCAGTTTAATATGTGATGTGATTGCTGAACCTTACCGACAAAAATTACTCCCTGGTTTTGCTGAAGCACGGGCGCACGCGGCAAACTGTGGGGCATTGGCTACGGGAATATCCGGCTCAGGACCCACCCTGTTTAGTGTCTGTGACGATCAACAGGTTGCTGAACGTTTGGCGCAATGGCTGCGTGAGCAGTATGTACAAAATAACGATGGCTTTGTTCATGTATGTCGCATTGATGGACAAGGCGCAAAAGCAATAGGAAGTCATGCATGAAGCTTTACAACATAAAAGATCACAGCGAAGTCGTTTCGTTTTCTCAAGCGGTTCAGCAAGGGTTAGGGCGTGGACAAGGGCTGTTCTTTCCCGATGCTTTGCCACAGTTTGATGACATGGATGCACTGCTTGCCATGCCATTGGTTGAGCGCAGTACCGAGATCTTGTCGGCACTGATTGGCGAGGAGTTGCCCAAAAGTCATGTGCGTGAGCTGGTCAGCGAAGCGTTTAATTTTGACGCTCCGCTTAAGCAAGTGGGCGAACATATTCATGCGCTCGAGCTTTTTCATGGGCCGACATTGGCGTTTAAAGACTTCGGCGGCCGTTTTATGGCGCAGTCAATTGCAGCGGTGTCTGATGGTAAAAAGATCACTATCTTGACTGCAACGTCCGGGGATACAGGGGCCGCGGTTGCTCACGCCTTTTATGGGATCGACAATATTGATGTGGTGATCTTATACCCAAAAGGCAAAATCAGCCCACTGCAGGAAAAGCTCTTTTGTACCCTTGGCGGCAATATCCATACCGTCGCCATTAA
Organism: Salinivibrio sp. AR640; assembly: GCF_001995405.1. Classification (NCBI taxonomy): domain Bacteria; kingdom Pseudomonadati; phylum Pseudomonadota; class Gammaproteobacteria; order Vibrionales; family Vibrionaceae; genus Salinivibrio; species Salinivibrio sp. AR640. The sequence continues at coordinate 13,066 of NZ_MUFD01000007.1, forward strand.
TGGCGACTTTGATGACTGCCAAAGCCTCGTCAAACAAGCCTTTGATGATAACGAACTGCGACAGACGATAGGGCTTAACTCGGCGAATTCGATCAATATCAGCCGTTTGATGGCACAAATCTGTTACTACTTTGAAGCGGTCGCCCAAGTGCCCAAGCACAAACGCGATCAATTGGTCATGGCCGTGCCGAGTGGTAACTTTGGCAACCTGACGGCCGGGTTACTGGCCAAAGCGATGGGGTTACCGATTAAACGGTTTATTGCCGGAACCAATGCCAATGACACGGTACCGCGTTATTTGCAATCCGGTCAGTGGGCACCGCATCAAACCGTGGCAACCTTGTCAAATGCGATGGATGTGAGTCAGCCGAATAATTGGCCCCGTATTGAAGAGCTGTTCCGCCGTCAGCAATGGCCGTTAGCTGAGCTCGCCTCTGGGTGGGCAGACGATGAAGAAACGGCAGAGAGCTTACGCGCGTTGGCTCAAGCCGGCTATTTATGTGAACCTCATGGGGCAATTGCTTACCGGTTACTTGAGCAGCAACTTGAAGATGGGGAAGAAGGGATCTTTTTATGTACCGCTCATCCGGCGAAGTTTAAAGAGTCGGTTGATGCCATTTTAGAAAAAGATATTCCCTTGCCCGGTCCGTTAGCCAAGCATGCGCAGATGGCACTGTTATCAAGCGAGCAAGACGCTGATTTTACCGCTTTAAGGGCGTATTTACTTCGATTGGCAAACGCGTAATAAAAAAGCCCGCTCTCTACGTAGCGGGCTTTTTCTTGGGTGTATTCGACCTTTGTTTATAGCGAGCTAGTAAAGGTGCGAGTAATCACATCACGTTGCTGCTCAGGTGTTAGCGAGTTAAAACGGACGGCATACCCTGATACGCGAATGGTCAGTTGCGGATATTTCTCTGGATGCTTGGCGGCATCTTCCAACGTTTCGCGCTTCAGTACATTAACGTTGAGATGCTGGCCGCCTTCGTTAACGGCTTGGGTTTCGATTTCGACTTCGCGATAGTCAAACTCACCCAAAGAAGACAAAGCAACTTCTTGGTCTGCTTCAAAGCCCTGCTTTGCACAAACACAACGAGCTTGGTCTGCGTCTTTATTGATCAACCAGATAGAATTAATAAGGTCATCATTGGCCGCTGAGGTTACTTGAATGCCGGTGATCATGGCCTATCCCCTTTATTGATAGTGACTTTAATGATGTAAGATTTCATCATTTTGAGCCCTTATATATACGCCTTTTTCAATGTATATATATTGATTTAGGTCAACTTATGACCATTTTCAGGGGGCGAGTATTTATCTTGCATCAACATAAGTTCATTTATTTCAGTTGTGTAGCACGTATTTAAGTGCAATAAAAACCTATTCGTATTAAATAACCTGTCTATGTTGTTATTTTATTACAAATGAAAGTTTTTATGCGCTCATTGACTGCGCGGACTGGCTCTGTCAGGTTTTGTCTGTGTGCAATCGAGAAGCAACATTGCACCACTGGTGCGCAACGACGTAGGTGTGAGTTGGCGGGTTTGTTTTAATTACATGATTATTATGGAATTAAAAGGTTGGCATTAATCTTTCATAAGCAATATGGCCTGAATAAAGAGGCGACACTTTTGTAGCGAGATAAGGAGCGACTTATGACTCAGCCAATCACGACCATGCCCCGTACTAGCTTGCCAACGCCAAACCGTGCGGTTCAAGGCCGCTGCCAGCGTCACTATCACGCCCACACCGAGCGAACAAAAGATCGGACTCCCCACTGATTTTAAGCGGCTGCCTCGTTAAAATAGCGCCGGTGTGATGATAAGGAGCAACCATGACTCAGGCGCAAACGTGGCAGCAGGTGCTGGCCGAGGAAAAACAACACGCGTATTTTCGCGATACCTTAGCGTATGTCGACGGTGAAAGAGCCAAGGGCGTTCCGATCTTTCCCCCCAAAGACGATGTGTTTAATGCTTTTCGATTCACCGAGCTTGGTGATGTAAAGGTGGTGATCTTGGGTCAAGATCCCTATCACGGACCGAACCAAGCACATGGACTGAGCTTTTCGGTACGGCCAGGGATAAAAACACCGCCTTCATTGGTCAATATTTATAAAGAGCTTGCGACTGATATTGACGGTTTTAAGATCCCCTCCCACGGTTACTTACAAAGCTGGGCGCAACAGGGTGTGTTACTTCTCAATACGGTGCTGACCGTGGAGCAGGGTAAAGCGCATTCACATGCTAAGTTAGGTTGGGAAACATTGACTGATCGCGTGATCGATGCGGTAAATTCGCAACGCGAAGGCGTTGTTTTTTTACTGTGGGGGGCACATGCACAAAAAAAAGGCAAAGCCATTGACCGTGATCGCCACCATGTATTGACGGCGCCTCATCCCTCACCGCTTTCAGCTCATCGTGGTTTTTTTGGTTGTAAACACTTTTCACAAACCAATGCATATTTGCTCGAGCAGGGAAGCAATCCGATTGATTGGCAACCGCGTTTAGATGACGAGACAGCGGATAAGCATGGATGAACGGTGAAGCGCTAGCCGATAAATAGACGCTAAGCGGACAGATGAGCGTTAAGCGGACGGATCAGCGTCGGATTGAAGATAAAAAAGGTGCTCATTGAGCACCTTTTCGTCATGTTATGTTGAGGGTGAGTTAATCGAGGTCCAGTTGAGAGAAATCGCCAAAAATATCAATGTCTTCCAATTCTTTTTTTAGCCGCTGTTTATCTTTCAGCGCTTCAATTTCTCTCCACTTACGTTTGGCTGGTTTTGCGCGTCCATTGCGCCGTGGTGGGTCTTGCTCAAACATATCGTTAAAGGTAATGTTTTCCATAGTCACCTCTTTTCACCTTGCGGTTAGTTTTTTTTAATACCACACTCGCCCTAACATAAAATTGAACTATTTCTCATTTGTGGCAGTGAGATGAAGTTTTTATGAGATTGCGCTCACTGATTTTCCAAATCAGTGACGATTCACTCAACAGCGGCGAGTTTAAATTGACCTCGGTAGCCGTTCACGCGAAGATTGCGCGCCATATAATCATTCCTTTTTAATATGACGAGGGACAGTCAATTGAGCCTACTCACTTTTATCAATGATCTGATTTGGGGCTCGGTACTCATTTATGTGCTCATTGGCGGAGGTATCTTTTTCTCGCTGACGTTGGGCGGTATCCAATTTCGTCATTTCTCGCATATGTTCTCTGTTATGCGTCATAGCCGCCGCCATGACCACGGTAGCATTTCCTCTTTTCAAGCCCTTTGTACGGGACTCGCGGCGCGCGTGGGCACGGGTAACATGGCCGGTGTGGCGGTGGCATTGTCGTTAGGTGGGCCGGGTGCCATTTTTTGGATGTGGCTGATGGCATTTCTTGGTATGGCAACGGCCTTTGCCGAAAGTACCTTGGCGCAAGTGTATAAGGTACAAGATCCCGACGGTTATTTTCGCGGTGGGCCGGCTTATTATATGGAGCATGGCCTTGGCATGCGTTGGATGGGGATCCTTTTTTCCATTTTACTCATTCTCGCCTTCGGGTTGGTATTCAACTCGGTCCAAGCCAATTCTATTTCGCAAGCGGCTCAAGTGGCGTTTGGCTGGCCTCCTGCATACGTAGGCGCAGGATTGGTGCTGGTCAGTGGGTTGATTATTTATGGCGGTCTGCGACAGATAGCCCGAACCGCAGAAGTCGTCGTCCCAGTGATGGCGCTGCTATACCTTTCGCTGTCCTTGTATGTGGTGATCATGCACCTTGATCAGGTGCCAGCCGTCTTTATGCTGGTGATAAAAAGCGCGTTTGGTTTACATGAGGCGGCATCCGGCGCGTTGGGTTATACCTTGGCGCAAGGCATGATCCAAGGGATTAAACGCGGCTTGTTTTCGAATGAGGCCGGGATGGGATCTGCCCCGAACGCGGCAGCGTCAGCGACGCCTTATCCGCCACATCCTGTCTCTCAAGGCTATGTGCAAATGCTCGGGGTTTTTGTCGATACTTTGGTGATTTGTACCGCAACCGTGGCGATCATTCTTCTGTCTGGAGAGTATATTCCCGGGGGGGAAGTGACGGGGGTTGAATTAACACAGCGGGCACTGAGTGCACAAGTTGGGGGGTGGGGAGAACAATTCGTTGCCGTGGCGATTTTTTTCTTTGCATTCACCTCGATTATTGCCAATTACTCGTATGCTGAAACCAATCTACTTTTTATCAATGGCCGCTGGCGTCCGGCACTCCCTTATTTTCGTGCGCTCGTTTTAGGTATGGTCATGTTTGGTGCATTGGCGGAGCTACCGCTTGTTTGGACGCTGGCAGACGCATCCATGGGGATGATGGCGCTCGTCAATATGATCGCGATTTTATTGCTGTCGGGAATAGTGAAACGTCTCGCGGCCGACTATCACACACAACGTTCGTTAGGGCGGGTGCCTGTGTTTGATAGTCGCCGGTTTCCTGAGTTGCATAGCCAATTAGATGAAAAAGCGTGGCCGCTTCCTAAGCGCTAGGGGCAACGGTGTTTTTTTTGCACCGGAATGATAGGCTTAGCGATAGATAGACAACAAAGGGGTTAGCAAAATGCTGATTGTGGTTTCTCCGGCAAAAACGCTGGATTATGAGTCACCGTTACCAACCGAACGATACACAAAGCCGCAGTTCACTCCGCATTCAGAGGCGTTGATAGCGGTATGCCGTCAACTGACGCCTGCCGATATCGGCTCATTGATGAAGGTGAGTGATAAAATTGCTAGCCTGAACGCGGTACGCTTTGCTGAGTGGTCACCGACATTTACACCTGACAATGCTCGCCCTGCAGCCTTGGCGTTTAAAGGGGATGTCTATACAGGCTTGGATGCAAATTCGATGTCAGAGCAGGACTTTGACTGGGCACAAGCGCATTTTCGCATGCTTTCTGGCCTTTATGGCCTATTGCGTCCGCTTGATTTGATGCAACCTTATCGTCTGGAAATGGGCACCAAGTTAGCGACGCCGCGTGGCGATAACTTGTACCAGTTTTGGGGCGATATCATCACAGATGCACTCAACGAGACGTTAGCGACGCAAGACACCCCGCTACTGATCAATCTCGCCTCCAATGAATATTTTAAAGCGGTCAACAAGAAAAAACTCGCAGGTGATATTATCACGCCCGTCTTTAAAGACTGCAAAAATGGGCAGTACAAGGTGATCAGTTTCTACGCGAAAAAAGCCCGTGGGATGATGGCGCGTTATTTGATTGATCAACGAGCGACATCCGTGACAGATATTAAAGGGTTTGATGTTGCTGGTTACTACTTCAGTGAAGAACTGTCTAAAGGTAATGAGTTGGTATTTCTGCGCGATGAGCAGTAAAGACAAGACTGTGAGTAGTAAAAAGCCCCAATCGGGGCTTTTTTTGATCGACGCTACTGGCGCGTCACCTCAGTGTAAGATACGTGCACGTATGGTGCCTTCAATGGCTTTGAGTTTTTTCAATGCTTTATCCGCTTGCTCCATCTCCACATCAATGACCACATAACCAATCTGTGCCGACGTTTGTAGATACTGAGCGGCAATGTTAATGCCCTCATCGGCAAAAGTGGTATTAATTTTGGTGAGCACACCCGGGCGGTTGGCATGAATGTGCAGCAAGCGTGAGCGACCTTGATGCTCAGGTAATGACACTTCAGGGAAATTAACACACGATAGTGTCGACCCGTTGTCCGAGTATTTGATTAATTTTCCTGCCACTTCAAGGCCAATATTTTCTTGGGCTTCATGGGTCGAACCGCCAATATGTGGCGTGAGTAACGCATTATCAAAGGCCTGCAGCGGTGAACTGAACGCTTCTTTATTGGTTTTTGGTTCCACAGGAAAGACATCGATAGCGGCCCCTGCGAGGTGCTGACTTTCTAAAGCGCCGCATAGCGCGTCAATATCAACCACGGTCCCTCGTGAAGCATTAATAAAGATTGCACCCGGCTTCATGCGTGCGAACGCGTCGGCATCAATCATATTTTGTGTGCTTGCGGTTTCTGGAACATGCAAAGAAACAATATCACTGCGATTCAGTAACTCTGTTAGCGAGTTAACTTGAATGGCATTACCGAGTGAAAGCTTGTTGTCGACATCATAGTAATAGACTCGCATTCCGAGGTTTTCGGCCAAAATACTGAGCTGAGTACCAATGTGGCCATAGCCAATGATCCCAAGCACTTTGCCGCGCGCCTCGTAAGAACGTTCAGCCGATTTTAACCATTCGCCACGGTGAGCCTTGGCGTTTTTCTCAGGAATGCCGCGCAGTAGCAACAAAATTTCACCCAGTACGAGCTCGGCGACGCTGCGAGTATTTGAGAAAGGCGCGTTGAAAACCGGGATACCGCGTTTCGCGGCGGCATCGAGATCAACTTGATTGGTCCCGATACAAAAGCATCCGACAGCCACCAGTTTTTTGGCCTGCTTAAAAACAGCTTCGGTGAGCTGGGTACGTGAGCGTAACCCAACAAAATGCGCGTCTTTGATCGCGGTTTCAAGGTCTTCACCGGTGAGTGAGCCTTTGTGATACTCGATATTGGTGTAACCCGCTTGTTTGAATGCTTCAACGGCTGTGGGGTGGACGCCTTCGAGCAGTAAAATTTTTATCTTATTCTTGTCCAATGAATAGTGTGACATGTGGGCTGTTCTCTTCCTTAGAAACAATAGTGGGTCGCAATGTTGCGCCTGAACGCCGGGAGGCATCGTCACCCTTTCCCCTAGATTTCTGGTGAAGACAGTGCAACGGGTGACGTGGTCAGTAGCCTGATCTTTTTACGCCAAGTCGCACATGGGCCTGCGATGAACCGGTATCAGAACAGTGACCAAGATAACAAAAATTCATATAAGGGGTAAGAATTATCCGTTCTATGCCATAAAAAAAGCACCTTTAAAAAGGTGCTTTTAACTTATTGATTACATTGAGCGCAAACGTTTGGTTTTTAATGCTGCTAATGGGCGGGTATAAGCCGTTGATCTGCAGGATTATGCGTTTATTCTGCCACTTTTTTCACCCCAGAATCGGTGCCGGTTAGGACGATATCGGCACCGCGGTTGGCAAATAAGCCTACAGTCACCACGCCCGGGATCCCATTAATGGTATCTTCGAGACCTTTAGGATCCTGAATCTTGAGGTTATGAACATCCAGGATAACATTGCCGTTATCAGTCACCACGCCTTGACGATAGCAAGGATCACCGCCCAGCTTGACAAGCTCTCGTGCCACGTAAGAGCGGGCCATTGGGATGACTTCGACAGGGAGCGGGAACTCGCCAAGCACATCGACGTGTTTGGTATCATCGATAATACAGATAAATTTATCGGCAATGGCGGCAACAATTTTCTCGCGCGTCAATGCGGCGCCGCCGCCTTTAATCATATGATTGCGCTTATTGATTTCGTCCGCACCGTCAACATAGATATCGAGGTGACCCACTTCGTTGGCATCAAAGACTTCAATCCCTAACGCTTTTAAGCGCTCGGTCGACGCGTCTGAGCTTGATACCGCCCCTTTGATTTTTTCTTTCATTGGCTCAAGGGCATCAATAAAGTAATTCACTGTCGAGCCGGTGCCAACGCCAATAATACTGCCTGGCTTAACATACTCTACCGCCGCTTCACCGGTGGCTTTTTTCTTTTCGTCCTGGGTCATGGTAACTCCTGCGTAACGGGGAATAAGGCGTGATTATAGCGAAGCCAAATCGTGGCGTCAGGCTATGGGTCGCGAAATCGATGCGAGTCAACGTCTAAGTTGGCGAAATGATGGCTCACCAATGCCAGTGTTGGCTTGGTGTCAGTATATGGGGTAAAGGAATATCCCATTGCTCGCAAGGTAATGAATGCCAACGTTGGCAATCATGGGCGAGGCCAATGGCGGTCGCATTTGGCGCGCACAAACCCAGCGTGCGATCATAATAGCCGCCACCCATGCCTAGGCGCTGGCCGTCGGCGTCAAAAGCCACTAATGGCGTGGCGATGATGTCCAGTTTTGAGCTAGGGATCAGGGTGCGAATATCTAAAGTGGGCTCGGCAATGTTATAACGATTAAGGCGCATGCGCGTGTGAGGGTGGTACTGTAAAAACAGCAAATGGCCGCGACTGAACGGATGAACAACCGGTAAATAAACCTGTTTTCCTGCCTGCCAGCAGGCGTTGATTGCCGGTTGGGTGTCCAACTCACCGTCAAAAGAGAGGTATAAGGCGATACGCTGCGCATGAACGACGTCAGGTAATGTCATAAAGCGTGCCGCAACCTGCTGGGCCGCCTCGGTTTGCTGTTCAGGCGAGAGCTGGCGACGCGCGTGACGGATGGTTTGGCGAATCTGCTGTCTGGGCTGCATAACTGTCCTTAATGCTAGCCTGTAAAGGAGGGCCCCGGGATGCCGTTGGGATCGATGGCCCTTGAACCCGCTGGTTCAAGGCGGGTGGGTAGTATAAACCGTAGGCTTCTCGGTACGAGCCGAGCTTGCTCAGTAGCTTATAACAACACACCCTTCGGTTTGCTTATCGGCTCAGGGACGTTGATCCGCTGACAAACACCCCAGGGAATTCGATTATTTTTGCGATCCTTGCACTGCCACTGCTTTATCGAGTTGGGCAGTCATCAGGGCGGTCCGTTGCTTGACCTGATCTTCAACTGTCTCCAACGCTTGTTTGGCATCATTTAATTCATGACAAACATTCAAAGCGGCAATGGCAATTAGCTGCTCTGTATTGGTTACTTTAGTGCGCTCTGCCAGCCGATGCAACCGTTGATCGAACTCGTTTGCTGCATCTTTAAGCGCTTGCTCTTGTCCAGGCGGACAATTGACGCGAACAAGGCGATCCAGGATTTTAATTTCAACCGGTTGTGTGTTCATAGTCCCAAGCTGGCTCCTCATACGGCCCGCAATGTCGAGGGCCAGATACAGAATAATGGCGCTATTCTAGCAATTATTTTCCCGAATACACTACATCGAAAGCCGCCTTGGTGAGTGATGCAGAGAATTTAGACAAAAATGGACACCGAGGGGTTGATCTTTATCATCGTGGCAACGGCCTTCCTGCTTTTACACTGGGCTTGTGGCCACCATAATGGACAGAATAATTCTGCATCGCACAAGCTGGCCAAGAATCACGGGTTTTTTCGCTGAGTGATTCAGCCCTGTGGTGTGAAATGCTAAACTAACCCACTTATTTTTGAGCGCACGACCAAGGGCAACATTGTGACTGAAACCCGTTTACCCGCATATGCGAAGACTGCAGAAATATTAACAGCAGATAGCCTGGCGGTTACGCCGGCAGAAATGCATGGATTGATCGCCGGCATGCTAAGTGGTGGCTTGGCACTGGAAGAGGGGAGTTGGCTAACCATGCTTTATGATTATACCAACCAAGGAATGGGCTGGCCGACCGAGTCAAAAACCTTGGCCATGCAAAGCTACCATCAATTGAAAACCCAACTGACAGGAACGGATTTAGATCTCGATATTTATGTTCCGGATGATGAACACTCGGGTGTCGTTGCCCGTGCAGAAGCGTTAGTGGAATGGATTAATACCTTTCTTGCTGGCGTTGGTCTGATTGGGACAAAGGGGCGTAAACTATCCAAAGACGTCACAGAAGCGCTCAGCGATTTAAAGGAAGTGGCGCAGTTAGGGATTGACGAAGACGGGGATTTGCAAGAGCAAGCGGACTTGCTTGAGCAGGTTGTTGAGCATGTGCGTGTGTGTAGCTTGGTTGTCCATGCCGAGCTTGGCGCACGTCTTGAAACTGACGACGAGACGCCAAAAACACGCCATTAACCGCAATGACGTCTGCGGTTTGAGGCGTGGTGATGACTCAGGGTGAGGAAAAGTAGGATGAAAGCCTATGACATAGTGATTGCTGGTGGTGCAATGGCTGGCGCAACCGCGGCACTGGCGTTAGATACGCTAAGTGGCGGGATGTTACGTATTGCGGTCGTTGAGGCGATGGTGCCAAACCATGGTGATCATCCAGGTTATGATGCGCGGAGTATCGCGTTAGCCGAGGGCAGTTGCGCTGCTTTTGAGCAACTGGGACTTTGGGAGGCGTTGGCGCCGTTTGGCACACCGATCCAACATATTCACGTTTCAGATCGTGGTCATGCTGGGCAAGCGCACATTGATGCGCAAACGCAGGGCGTGTCATATCTCGGTCAGGTCATTGAACTGGCAGATGCCGGCGCGGTATTGCACCAAAAACTGCATGCGCGTCCCGCCATCGATGTCTTTTGTCCTGATGCAGTGATCGCGATTGAGCGAAAGCTTGACGCTGTTACTGTCACACTCAAACAAGGACAATCGCTAACGGCATCATTACTCATTGCCGCTGATGGCGGTCGCTCGCCTTGTAGTCGTTTGCTCCATCTCCCCCGGCAGCAGCACGACTTTGGCCAAGTGGCTGTGATTGCCAATGTGTCTACGGCGCTTCCGCATCAAGGTCACGCCTTTGAGCGTTTTACCGACACGGGGCCCGTCGCGTTACTGCCCATGTCGCAAGGACGTTGCTCATTAGTGTGGTGCATGACTCCCGATGAGGCGCAACCGCTCACCCAAGTCAGCGATTCGGTTTTTTTACAACGCTTACAACAGGTTTTCGGTTGGCGTCTTGGTAAGTTACTTCATGTCGGAGAACGTCACGCCTATCCGCTGGTGCTCAATCAGGTCGTGCGGCCAGTGAGTCATCGCGTGGCGGTGGTTGGCAACGCAGCACAAAGTTTACATCCCATTGCAGGACAAGGCTTTAACCTCGGCCTGCGAGATGTCATCACGCTGGCTCAAACTGTCAGCGCAGCCTTCCAGCGCGGGCAAGATATTGGCGCGATACCGGTCCTGATGGATTATGCCAGTCAACGCCAGCCAGACAGAGATACAACCGTCGCACTAACATCAGGGCTCGTTCATCTTTTTTCTAATCAGAGTGCACTACTCGCGGCCGCACGGAACGCAGGTTTGGGGTTGATGTCGACCATAGAAAGGGTGAAACAACCCCTCGTGCAACGCACCATAGGATGGGTAGAACCGAAATGAAGATGATCAATGCAGATGTCGCGATTGTAGGTGGTGGAATGGTGGGGCTAACACTTGCCGCCTCACTGGCAGAAACGGACTTACGCATCGTTGTGATTGAAGGTAAAAAACCGGTAACAACACTAGACGATCTACCAGAAAACCGTGTATCGGCACTGAGTCGCGCGAGCGAGAATATGCTTCGTGCCTTAGATGTTTGGCCGGGTATCGTCGCACGCCGACTGGCAAGCTATCAAAAAATGCACGTTTGGGAGAAAGATAGCTTTGCGCAAATTGATTTTGACGCACAGGCATTTGGTCAGCAAAACCTAGGACACATTGTTGAAAACCGCGTGATTCAACTTGCCCTGCTCGACAAAGTGCAGCAGCAGAGTAATGTCACCATGCTCATGCCTGAGCAGTGCCAGTCTATGATGCAAGGTGAGCGCGAAACCTGGTTGCAATTGGCCTCGGGAGGTGGTGTGACGACAAAGCTGGTTGTCGGAGCCGATGGCGCTCGCTCATGGGTGCGCGAGCAAGCACACTTTCCATTGGTTCAGCGAGATTATGGACACCATGCTGTGGTGGCAACGGTACGTACAGAAGCCCCTCATCAAGGCGTCGCGCGTCAGGTTTTTACGCCTGATGGCCCTTTAGCGTTTCTACCACTGTCCGACCCGCATTTATGTTCCATTGTTTGGTCGGTGCCGCCTGAACAAGCGTCGGAGTATCGCGACATGGCGTCTGATGGATTCGAGCGGGCGCTCACGGCTGCCTTTGACGCTAGATTAGGACGATGTGAGGTGGCCGGACCGCGTGCGAGTTATCCTCTTACCATGCGTTATGCTCAGAATTTTGCCTCTGAGCGCATTGCCCTTATCGGTGATGCCGCACATACCATTCATCCGCTTGCCGGCCAAGGGGTGAATTTAGGGATGTTAGATGCGGCCGCGTTAGCACAGACGCTCGCGCAACTTTCAGAAAAAGGGAAAGATGTGGGGGCGTATGCGTCACTGCGTCATTTCGAGCGTTGGCGTAAAGCGGAAGCCATGCAAATGATTGCGGCGATGCAGGGATTTCGGAGCTTGTTTGATGGTCAAAACCCAGTGAAAAAGCTCGTTCGTGGTGTAGGTATGCGCGCGGTGAATCACCTACCCGGCGCCAAACAGCCCTTTATGGCCAAAGCCTTGGGGCTAGAGGGAGAGCTCCCTGATCTCGCGAAGCCACCTGCTCGGCGCGTCCATTTTTCATGATCGTGTGGCAACGGAAATTGGCGAAAAAAAGAAAATATGCTAAACAGCATGACGAACAGCTTGTCTGGAAGTTTGTATTTACCGACGGATGTTGCACATTAGCACTGGGTACAACCAGAGCACTGGCTACAACCTGAGTATTGGGTATAACAAGGTCACTGGGTCTAACAAGGAACAATATTATGAGCGATATTCCATCCGGATTAAAATTTACTGAGACGCATGAGTGGGTGCGTCCTGAAGGGGAAGGCCTCTTCACCATTGGCATTTCCGATCATGCTCAAGCGTTGCTTGGTGATATGGTTTTTGTTGATTTACCTGATGAAGGTGACACCTTTGATGCCGGGGATGATTGCGCAGTGGCCGAGTCGGTCAAAGCAGCGTCAGATATTTATGCGCCGATTTCCGGGCAAGTGATCGCCGTGAATGAGGAGTTGGATAGCGCCCCAGAGTTAGTCAACAGCGATCCTTACGGCGATGGTTGGCTCTTTCAAGTTCAAGCCACTGACGAATCAGAAATTGATGCCTTGTTTGATGCACAAGGGTATGAAGAAACCTTAGGCGACCAAGATGCCGATTAAGGTGTAGTATCAACCGTGTGCCACTAGCATTGACAAGTAAGGGATCCTGGCGGGATCCCTTTCTGTTTATTGGCTTCCCGGTAAGTGACGTCGGCGTGATCAAGCGCCGCGGTCACCTGTGTTTGCCAAGCCGTATGGGAGATGCCAAGCTCACTACTTATTCATCGTCAGTCAGAGAGTAAGGTAGAGGCTCACGCTGCCAGATAAACTCTGGCGCATCCGCTAGGCGAAATGCTGTCTCGTCATCGAGGTTGTTTGGCAGAACCGCTAGCACTGCTGCCTGGCCATTAGCTTGACGGTAACCGGTAATCACGGTTCCACCAGAGCGCCAGTTTTCACCGACAGAACGCTCGATTTTATCCCCTGCCACCGGTATATGTGTGGCTTGTCCTGTGAGTTTATACATGGCCCGCTTGTTTATTCCTCGGTATTTAGCGCGAGCAACGGTCTCTTGGCCGGTATAACAGCCTTTGGTGAAGCTGATCGCATTCAAAGCCTGCAAATTCAACGATTGAGGAATAAATTCACCACTGGTTGCGGCTTCTATGCGAGGGAGTGCGGCATCGATTTCATATCGATCCCAATATTCACTGCTGAGAAGGACCGCGGACGACTGATACTGATTCACGAGCGCGGTTGCCGCCTCGGGAGTGATCGCGAGTAACCAACGATGAGGCGCGATCATCACCGCCGTTCCCTGCTCGCCCTGGCGGACGTTACCTTGTGGGCCAAAGTGGTCAGTCACCCACTTTTCCGCCTGAGTGCCAACCACGCCAAGAAGTACGCAGTCGACTTTATCAAATGCGATCTTAGAGAAGATGGCGTATTTTTTGACTTCCTGTAATTGGGTTGCCTCAATCGATGCCGGCTGCACCATGGCTAAGCCATCTTGGAAGTGGAAAAAACGTAACACGGACCAGACTTTACCTTTTGGATCGCAATGCGCCGCTAAGGTTGATTGATCCACGTCGAGCTGCTCAATATCGCAAGTGAGCTGGCCTTGTAAGTATGACTTAGTGTCGTCGCCACTAATTTTGGTTAATGCCCAATTATCGAGGGCAACAATGGCCAGTTCCGGCGTCTGGTCACTGGGGTGTTGTGCCGCAGGCTCAAAAGCTTGGGTTTGATACCATTCGCTCATATAAATCACGCTCTCCGTTGAGAAAACACAGGCTATCTCTCGTATAGTAATGGTGCATAACAGGCTTGTCAGCCTTTGTATTGTAAGGGTATTGCGCCAAACGACGGATTAACGCTAGAGAGCTCTCAGATTCGTCGTTTCTTTTTCGGGAAAAGTGGTCGCCAGACCCTGGCGTTGATAGTATCCATCCACTGATATCAGTGATAGAGGTCAACATGGTTAACACTGAAGATAAAGCGCGAATTCGTTGGGCATGCCGTCGGGGGATGCTGGAGCTTGATGTATTAGTCATGCCCTACTTTGAGGCATGCTACGACACATTGAATGAAAATGAAAAACAGGATTTTGTCGCATTTTTAGAAAGCGCCGACCCGGATCTGTTTGCCTGGCTGATGGGGCATGGTAAACCTGAAGACCCCAAGATGGTCTCTGTTGTCGAGAAGGTGGTTGCCTATAACCGAAGTAAGTTGCGTACATAGCCAACTCCATTGCCCGCGCTATGTCACCGTCTGTTTATTCCTGGTCGGGATGATGGTGGCATGGCTATTGGCGGTGCATGTGTCCCTCCCGCTTTGCGCGCGTGCTTTCCTGACGCTTCACGTTGTCCGTGAATTGATTCACTTTCAACACCGACTGGTCGAGAGTACCGGCTGTGTCACTGTGTATTTTGATGATTGGATAAGGCTACCCAGCGGCGAACGTCAACCCATCACATGTATCTGGGCGACGCCTTGGCTGATGATGCTCAAAGCGCAATCGGATGCGCGCTGTTTGTATTTGTGGCGCCATGGCTTGCCGGACTATCATTTTCGTCTGCTTTATCGGCATTATTGTCAACCAAAGCAGGATGGTTTGTGACATATTTATGACGCCTTGGTTGCCTTGCTTTACTTTTTCCTAACATCGCCGATAGTTAGTGCAAGTACGTGATTAATCCAGTCTTGCTCTGAAGGTGTTGTAGGGTCGTTATGAAAATAAAATATAAGTTGCTTTCTCTTACCGTGATGTCGGTGTTGGCATTACTCGCGGTGATGGCTGCGGCGTGGAACGCGGAAACGCGGTTAGATAAAATGCATCGCCAGTTAACCGCGGTGTCCGATCTCGAGGTCGTACTGCTTAATTTACGCCGTAATGAAAAAGACTTTCTTGCTCGGATGGATCCCAAATACCTCTCTCGGTTTGAAAATAACGTCGCAACCTTTAATCAGCAACTGACCGACTTTAGAGCACGCAGTGCCTCCCTTGGGTTAGAAACCGTCACGATTGATGACGTCAAGACAGCCATGCAAGCTTATGCAAATGGGTTCAACGAACTGGGTGACGGCTACCAAACATTAGGTTTAACGACAGAGCAAGGCTTAAGAGGCCAAATGCAAAGCGCGAGTCAAGCGCTCGTGGCCGCAACTGAAAACGATATTGTGTTGGAAAGCAGTGCTCGCTTGTTAGTGGCGGACGCCAAGCTGTTTGTTCAAAGCAGTCATCTGGACTATGTCGACCAATACCAAAATCATATGAATGCCTTAACAGATTATCTGGAAGGTGATCTATTGGCACTGTTTAAAGCTCACCAGTCTGAAGTTGAAAACGTTGTCGCGCAGAAAAAAGTACTAGGTTTGGCGCCAGATAAAGGGCTTTTGGGCGAGATACGGAGTCAAACGCATCAAGTGGAAAAAATGTTTGATGCGTTAAGCAAAGAATACCAACAAGCGATCGATCAAGCGCTACGCCAGACCATGATAGTGACGGGGTCGATAGTATTGGTGTTAGCGATCATCATGACGGTGGTTTCTCTGTGGATGAACCGAGGTATTCAACGGCGCATCGCGCTGTTCAGTCAGCAGATGGCGGCCATTACTCAGCAACGGGATCTGACCTTGCGCGCCGATGAGGCTGGGCAAGATGAAATTTCACTGATGGCAAACGATGTCAATCAGATGCTGAGTAGTATCCAAAAAATGGTGGTCGATGTTAGCCGAGCGGTGCAGGCTTTACACCAAAGTGCAGAGCAGGTGGAGTCTCGCACCGAGCAAACCGGAACCGCACTGGCGACGCAGCTGGATGAAACGACCCATGCTGCAACGGCGATGAATGAAATGGAAAGCACGATTCGGGATATTGCCGGCAATACCGATCAGGCGGCTGATAACGCGCGAACCAGCCTAGGTCGTGCGCAAAATGGACAGCAAGTGGTGGATGATACCCGGACGATGATCATGACATTGGCCGAGACACTCAGCAATACCAGTAACGAGGTGCTTGAACTGAGTAAGCTGTCTGAGACCATTGGCTCGGTATTGGATGTCATTAAAGACATTTCAGAGCAAACGAATCTGCTGGCGCTCAATGCTGCCATCGAGGCCGCGCGTGCGGGGGAGCAAGGACGAGGGTTTGCAGTAGTCGCGGATGAAGTGCGTCAATTAGCAACTCGTACCCGGCAATCGACCGATGAAATATCGGGCATTATTACCTCGTTGCAAGCGCAAACACAGTCAGTTGCAGAGCGTATGGAGCAAAGTCGAGAAGATGGCGAAAGCTCTGTCACCAAAGTAGATGCCGCCTCGCAAGAGCTGTCACAGATTATGCAAGATATGCAACAGATTATGGATATGAGTACGCATATTGCGACGGCGATAGAGCAGCAAAGCTCGGTTGCCAAAGAAGTTAACCAGAACGTGCACAACATTCAAGACATTGCCCAGACGAGTACTGAACGCGCGAGCCAAAACCGTCAAGCTGCTCATCAAGTCGCAGAAGAAGCGGCTAACTTAGAGCGGGCCGTAAGTGAATTTAAAAGCTAATCATACGGCCAGTCGAGAGACTGGCCGTTGTTTATTGCGACGATACCATGCGCCACATTAGCAAGGCTGATCGGGAACGAGGATGGTCGGACCTGATTGGGCATGAGTGTCAGGATAGTCAATGGTGTAATGTAGACCACGACTTTCTTTGCGTTGCATGGCACAACGCACCATCAATTCAGCGACTTGGAGTAAATTACGTAATTCGAGCAAGTTATTCGAGACACGAAAATTAGCGTAGTACTCGTGCGTTTCTTGTTTAAGTAGCTCAATGCGACGCAAAGCACGTTCTAAGCGCTTGGTTGAGCGCACAATCCCCATGTAATCCCACATAAACAGGCGCAGCTCATGCCAATTGTGCTGAATCACCACTTCCTCATCGGAACAAATGACTTGGCTCTCATCCCAAGCTGGCAACGCTGTGTGTGGCTCTATATGGTCTGAATGGGCTTTAATATGCTCAGCGGCAGACCACGCATACACCACACATTCGAGCAACGAGTTAGAAGCCATGCGATTTGCACCGTGTAGCCCGGTATAACTCACTTCACCAATGGCATATAAACCAGGCAGATCCGTGGTGCCATTTTTATCCACCATCACGCCACCACAGGTATAGTGAGCGGCCGGAACTATCGGGATGGCGTCTTGGGTCAAGTCAATGCCGTACTCTTTTAGCTTCTCGTAAATGGTGGGGAAGTGCTTGGTGATAAATTTCGGATCTTTATGGCTGATATCGAGATACATACAATCAGCGCCAAGCCGTTTCATTTCATAATCAATCGCACGCGCCACGACATCACGGGGAGCAAGCTCACCACGCGGATCAAAGTCTTGCATAAAGCGCGATCCATCCGGGCGTTTTAGGTGCGCACCTTCACCACGTAATGCTTCGGTTAGCAAAAAGTTACGCGCGTCAGGGTGGTATAAACAAGTCGGGTGGAACTGATTGAACTCAAGATTCGCGACACGGCAACCTGCTCGCCATGCCATCGCAATACCATCACCAGAAGAGACGTCTGGGTTAGAGGTGTACTGATACACTTTAGACGCGCCACCTGTTGCCAGCACCACATAATTGCAGCGGACAGTTTCTACAACTTCTTGATTGCGATTCCAAATATAGGCCCCTAACACATGATTAGGGCCGCCGAGTCCGACTTTTTTACGCGTGATAATGTCCAGCGCGTTATGACGCTCGAGTAGGGTGATATTAGGATGTTGTCGAACGTTATCTTGCAATGAGTTTTGCACCGCCATACCGGTTGCATCGGCGGTGTGTAGAATACGTCGATGACTATGACCACCTTCGCGAGTGAGATGATAACGCGGGGTTTCATCATCACTGTCTTCTTGATCGAAGGGCACGCCGCCATCAATCAGCCATTGAACACAGTCTTTGGCGTTACGGGCGATAAAGTCGACAACATCGGTATCACAGATACCGCCACCGGCTATTTGTGTATCTTCGACATGGGACTCCACTGAGTCTTGTTCGTCAAAAACAGCGGCGATGCCGCCTTGTGCGTAGAGTGTCGCCCCTTCACTGAGAGGGCCTTTACTGAGTACGATAACCCGGTGCGTGGGCGCCAAACGTAGCGCCAACGATAAGCCAGCGGCACCGCTGCCGATGACCAACACGTCACATTGATGTTCCTGAGTTGTGGTCGTCATGATCCCTAATCCTCTTTCTGCGCTCCCAATGTTACACCAATTTGACGCGGCCGCGCGCGCTAAGATCAAATCCAGTCTTGCTTGGGTGAAAGTTTGCAACCGTGGCATTGTTTGGGGGACAATACACGCAGCCAAAGACGCGCGCTTTGGTCATTCCGTCACAGTAATGTGATTTCACGCATAATAAAACCAACATGGTGAGGAACTTTTCTCCTAAGCGGTCATCGAATTCTCAGCGAAAGCTCGCAAGCGGGTTTAACCGCGCTCTGACAACGTCGGACCTAGAATGTCGATAATCGGGCGAAAAGATCAACCAAGGAGTAAACGCTCGAATGGGCGAGCAGCTAACCGACCAGGTTCTAATAGAACGTGTACAGAATGGTGACAAGCAAGCTTTCAATCTGTTAGTCGTCAAATATCAAAATAAGGTATGTAACCTTATTGCCCGCTATGTAGGCTCACACAGTGGTGATATTCCGGATATCGCACAAGAAGCGTTTATTAAAGCGTATCGTGCTTTGCCGGGGTTTCGTGGCGAAAGTGCGTTTTATACTTGGTTGTATCGCATTGCAGTGAACACCGCGAAAAACCATTTGGTGGCACAAGGACGACGTCCACCAGGCAGCGATATTGATGCCGACGAAGCAGAAAATTACGAAAGTGGGGGGTCGTTAAAAGAAATATCGAACCCTGAAAACTTGATGTTGTCTGAAGAATTGAGGCAGGTGGTGTTTTCGACCATTGAAACACTGCCTGACGACTTAAGAACCGCAATCACCTTACGCGAGCTCGATGGGCTCAGTTATGAGGAAATTGCACAGGTAATGGATTGTCCAGTCGGTACGGTACGGTCGCGTATATTTCGAGCGCGTGAAGCGGTAGAAAAGCGCATCCGGCCACTGATGAAACGGTAACGAGTTTTACTGGCTGCATGACGGTGACTTGAATGACGGATAAAGAAAAAATTTCGGCGTTATTAGATGGCGAACGGGTGGACACGTCGGTGATCCATGATATAGAGCGAGATAATAGCGCACAACAGACCTGGAGCGACTTCGGCATCATTCGTGATGTGATACGTGGTGACGCGCCTGGCTCGTTGCAATGGAACATTGCCGATTCTGTCGCGTCCGCGTTGGAAGCAGAACCGGCTTATCAAGGCGCTCACGTTGACAGTAACGTGCACCCGATGCACGAGTCACAGCCGCGTCCTGAAAAAGCGCGTCGCCACCTACCTGGCTGGCTGCAACAGCTCACTCAGGTCAGTGTCGCCGCTTGTGTTTCTCTCGCCGTGATCGTAGGCGTGCAGCATTATAACCAGTCTGAACCAACGTCTCCGGGGGTTGGCAATCAAACCCAACCGCCAGTATTGGAAACGATTCCTTTTGCAGGTGCTGCTGAACCGGTGAGTTTAAGCCGGAATGATTTGCGTGCGACGCCTTCAGAATCTGAAATGATGGAGCAGCGTCGGCGCGTCAATGCAATGCTCAAAGACTATGAATTGCAGCTAAGGTTGAATAAGGATAGTCTGTCTAGCAATCAGACAATGGCACCGTCGACAAGCAGTAGTAAGCAATGAAAAAAACTCTGATCGGTGCGCTTGCGCTGGTCAGTTTGATGTCTGCGCAAGCCTCGGCCGAACCCTCTGCCGAGGCTTTGTTACATCAAATGGATACCGCAAGCGATACCTTGGACTATGAACTGTCCTACATTCTCGTTGGCAAAAATAGCCTAGAGCCACTGCGTTTTCGCCATGCACGGGTAGGTGGCGAAGCGTTTGGTCATCTCATGTATTTGAGTGGTCCGTCGCGAGAAGTAATTCGTCGCGGAAAGGAAATCAGCTATTTTGAACCTGGTTATGACCCTTTCACGATCGCCAGTGATCATATGGTGGCACCATTGCCTACTCTCATTCAGGCCGATATTGATATACTGGCAAACCATTATGACTTTGTCTCAATGGGACATGCGCGCGAGGCGGGCATGGATTGCCAGGTTGTACGTATCACACCGAAAGATGGTGAGCGATATTCGTACGTGCTTTGGCTAGACCAAGACAGTCACCTACCGGTGAGAGCCGATTTACTTGACCGAGATGGGGATCCGCTTGAACAGTATCGCGCCTTATCGCTGGTGGTTACGCCTAAAATTAACGACGCGATGCAAAAACTCACGCAGTTAGCCCTGCCGCCGGTATTAACCCTCCCGCAAACAACCCGCCGCTCTGACCTGGATTGGCAGGTGACGGTGCTGCCAGATGGCTTTAAGCCTGTGTACAGTAACCGCCATCGTTTAATGATGACTAAGCGGGCAGTGGAAAGCCAAATGTTTAGCGACGGCCTTTTTAGTTTTTCTGTTTATTTAGCCAAAGCCGACGATGTCTCCGTGCGTAAACAGATAGTGCGCCAAGGCCGACGGACGCTGCACAGTGTTATCAATGGCAACGCCGAAATTACAGTGGTGGGGGACATTCCACCGGAGACCGCTAAACGGATTGCTGATTCGGTTCGTATTAATCGCATGCCAACATCACAGACAGAGTAAAAGGTTGCACCATGATTAAAGCACTGGCGGAGGTAACAGGGTACCAAGACGGCTGGTTGTCTCTTGCCTGTCAGCAGCAAACCAGCTGTGGCAGCTGCAAATCGCAAAGCCAGTGTGGCACTGGCATTGTGTCCAAGGCCCTACCCGGAAAAGTGAACCATGTCAGCGTTCGTTCGCCAGAACCGCTGCCGACAGGAACGCTCGTTGAAATTGGCCTCGGTGAAGCCACCTTGCTCCGCTCGGCGCTGGTGGTTTATATGGTGCCATTAATGATGATGTTCGTGGGCGCCTTACTGGGACAATTTTTCTTTGCCGCGTTGGCAGGCAGCGGTGAAGGAGGTGTTATCGCACTAAGCCTAGGCTTCGGTGCCCTTGGGGTCGGTATCGCACGACGCTTAGCGAAATATGTCGGGAGTGCCGAACAGCAGCAGCCTGAGCTTCTGCGTGTCATGGGAGAGCCAATTTCCGAGTTGGCAGTGATAAATACCCGACACCAGGATAGCGACTAGCCACTATTTTCGGTAGAATCCAGCCCAATTGATCTTAGGATCCCATTCTTATTGATAACGAGTAAGTCACACCCACTTATGAAGCATATTCGTAACTTTTCGATCATCGCCCATATTGACCACGGTAAGTCGACGCTTTCTGATCGACTCATTCATGTATGCGGCGGCCTTACTGACCGGGAAATGGCAGAGCAGGTCCTTGACTCCATGGATCTGGAACGTGAACGCGGTATCACCATCAAAGCACAAAGTGTGACACTGAACTATAAAGCCAAAGACGGCAATGAGTATCAGTTGAACTTCATCGATACGCCAGGACACGTCGACTTCTCTTATGAGGTGTCGCGCTCACTGAAGGCATGTGAAGGTGCTTTGCTGGTGGTGGATGCAGGACAAGGGGTAGAAGCACAGACGCTCGCCAACTGCTACACCGCAATGGATATGGACCTTGAAGTGGTCCCTGTCCTGAACAAAATCGATTTACCGGCCGCCGATCCAGACCGTGTGGCGCAAGAAATCGAAGATATTGTCGGTATTGAAGCCATTGAAGCCACGCGTTGCTCAGCCAAAACAGGGGTTGGGGTCGATGGCGTACTCGAAGATATTGTTCGCCTTATTCCACCGCCGGAAGGTAACCCCGACGCCCCCACTCAAGCGTTGATTATCGACTCTTGGTTCGATAAATACCTTGGCGTGGTGTCGTTAGTGCGCATTCGTGAAGGCTCGCTCAAAAAAGGCGACAAAGTGAAAATCATGAGCACGGGCCAAGAATGGAACGTGGACAGCATTGGCATTTTCACGCCCAAGCGTAAAGAGCTTAATGGTTTGCAAACCGGTGAAGTAGGCTGGGTGATCTGTGGGATCAAAGATATCCTTGGTGCCCCAGTGGGCGACACCATTACCCATGCGAAAAACGGCTGCGAAAAACGCATTGAAGGCTTCCAACAAGTGAAACCTCAGGTGTACGCGGGCTTATTCCCGATTTCATCCGATGATTATGAAAGCTTCCGTGATGCTTTGGATAAGCTGAGCCTCAATGATGCTTCTTTGTTCTTTGAGCCCGAAAGCTCGGCGGCACTGGGCTTTGGTTTCCGTTGTGGCTTCCTTGGCATGCTGCACATGGAGATCATTCAAGAGCGGTTGGAGCGCGAGTATAACCTCGATCTTATCACCACGGCCCCCACGGTTGTTTACGAGGTAACGCAAACCGATGATGAAGTCATTTATGTAGACAGCCCTGCTAAGCTGCCCCCTGTGAATGACATTCAAGCCATTGGTGAGCCTATCGCGCGTTGTAATATCTTGGTGCCCAATGAATTCGTCGGCAATGTGATTTCCTTGTGTGTTGAGAAGCGTGGTGCCCAAGTGGATATGGTTTATCACGGTAATCAAGTCGCGCTGACCTATGACATACCCATGGCGGAAGTCGTGTTGGACTTTTTCGACCGTATTAAGTCAACATCGCGCGGTTATGCCTCGTTAGATTATAACTTCGAACGTTACGAAGTGTCTGACATGGTACGGGTGGATATCTTACTGAATGGCGAGCGTGTCGATGCACTGGCGATTATTACGCACCGTGCTCATGCGCAACCGCGTGGTCGCGAGCTAGTGGAAAAGATGAAAGAGTTTATTCCGCGTCAGCAGTTTGATATCGCCATCCAAGCCTCGATTGGCAATCACATTATCGCCCGTTCAACCGTCAAGCAGTTGCGTAAAAACGTCACGGCAAAATGTTACGGCGGTGATGTGAGTCGTAAGAAAAAACTATTGCAAAAACAAAAAGAAGGTAAGAAGCGCATGAAGCAGGTCGGTAATGTCGAGCTGCCGCAAGAAGCTTTCTTGGCCATTTTGCATGTGGGCAAAGATAAATAACAACGGATTCCATGATGGCCAATACGTTTTCTTTAATTTTAGTGCTGGTGACCTTGGTCACCGGCTTGGTTTGGGCGTTAGATAAATACCGCTGGGCGCCGCGTCGCCGCCAGGCTGCAGGCAAAGCACTGAAGGTCGCACAGACTGATTTAGATGCCGAACAAGTCGCGAAAGTGATGCCACAACCGAGTTGGGTTGAGAATATGGCCTCTATTTTCCCGGTGATCGCGGTGGTTTTAGTGTTGCGATCATTCATTTATGAGCCTTTTCAAATTCCGTCCGGATCGATGATGCCAACCTTATTGGTTGGCGATTTTATTTTGGTGGAAAAATTTGCCTATGGGCTGCGTGATCCGGCTTTTCACACTGAACTGGTTGGTACTGGCAAGCCTGAGCGCGGTGACATTGTGGTGTTTAAATATCCGCCGCAGCCGAATATTGACTACATCAAGCGTACGGTGGGGCTGCCTGGCGATACCATTGTGTATGAAGATAAGCGCTTGTGTATTCAGCCTAAAGGCGAAGCGCAGTGCCAGCCAGTCGCGATAGATAACATTCAACCCAGTGAATTTGCACAAGGTGGTGTGAATCTGGTGCAAGCACAAGAGCAGCTGGGTGAGCAAGCGCATCAGATCCTTGTCCATCCGAATAAGCGCGATCGAATCAGTGCCTATCAGCCACGTCCGGGCGTCAATCGTTGGGTGGTGCCGGAAGGGCATTACTTTATGATGGGTGATAACCGCGATAACAGTGCGGATAGCCGCTTTTGGGGCTTTGTGCCTGAGCGCAACTTAGTCGGCAAAGCGGTGGCTATTTGGGTCAGCTTCGAATTCGAGCGCAACAGTGACAGCTGGCTACCATCGTGGATACCGACAGGGATACGCTTTAACCGTATTGGTGGAATTGATTAATTCTGGACTATGATGACAAAACTAACAGATAAATTGCAGCGAGAGATCGGCTATCAGTTCAGCAGTGCTGCATTGCTTGAACTGGCGTTGACGCACCGTAGTGCCAATGGCACACATAATGAGCGTCTAGAATTTTTGGGTGACTCAATTCTTAGCTTCGTGATTGCCGAGGATCTTTATCATCGCTTTCCGAAAGTGGATGAAGGGGATATGAGTCGGATGCGCGCGACCTTAGTGCGCGGTAATACACTAGCCGAAATTGGGCGGGAGTTTTCTCTGGGCGAAGTCATGCGCCTTGGCCCAGGAGAACTTAAAAGTGGCGGTTTTCGCCGCGATTCGATTTTGGCTGACGCTGTAGAAGCATTGATTGGTGCCATCTTTTTAGACAGTGATATTAACCGGGTACGAGATATTATCTTGCAATGGTATCAGCAGCGACTCGAAACCATTGAACCGGGTGTCAGCCAAAAAGATCCGAAAACCCGTTTGCAAGAGCTCTTGCAGGGAAAACGTAAACCGTTACCGTCTTATACGGTGATGAAAGTGAAGGGTGAAGCACACAACCAAGAGTTTACGGTAGAGTGCCAGATATCAGGACTGGAGCGTTCTGTGATTGGAAAAGGCAGTAGTCGTCGCAAGGCAGAGCAAGCGGCTGCAGAACTCGCATTACAGAAGTTGACATAATGACTGACACACAGCGCTGCGGCTTTATTGCCATTGTTGGCCGCCCGAACGTAGGAAAATCAACATTGCTGAACCGCTTGGTAGGGCAAAAGTTGTCGATTACCTCGCGTAAACCCCAAACCACGCGTCACCGAATCATGGGCGTGGATACCCGGGATAACTACCAGGCGGTGTATGTCGATACGCCTGGGCTACACATTGAAGAAAAGCGCGCCATTAACCGTCTTATGAATCGGGCTGCAAACAGCTCGTTAACCGACGTTGAATTGGTATTGTTTCTCGTGGATGGCACACATTGGACCAATGACGATGAAATGGTGCTTAATAAGCTAGCGCGTTCAGAGTTGCCGACGGTTTTGTTGGTCAACAAAGTGGATAACGTTAAAGAGAAGACGGAGCTGTTTCCGCATCTACAAGCGTTGTCAGAGAAGATGCCGTTTGTCGACGTGATCCCGGTTTCAGCGAAAAACGGGACCAATATTGATGTGGTCGAGCAGCGTGTTCGTGATGCGTTGCCGGCGTCTGAATTCTACTTTCCTGAAGAATATGTTACCGACCGCTCTCAGCGTTTTATGGCCTCAGAAATTATCCGTGAAAAGCTGATGCGTTTTACCGGTGAAGAGCTGCCTTATTCAGTGACGGTTGAAATTGAACGTTTTGACTACAACCCTGAAACCGATGGCTTTCATATTAATGGTTTGATTTTAGTTGAGCGTACCGGCCAGAAGAAAATGGTCATTGGTAAAGGCGGCGAAAAGATCAAACGCATTGGCCGAGAGGCACGCTTAGACATGGAAGACCTTTTCGAACGTAAGGTCTATCTTGAGCTTTGGGTGAAAGTGAAATCCGGCTGGGCTGATGACGAACGCGCGTTGCGCAGTTTAGGCTATATCGACGATCTTTAATTGGCCCGATCATCGGGTCCATGCACTCAGGAGAGGGTGAGTGGACGGCTTTCAACGTGGTTTTGTGCTGCATTCGCGCCCCTATAGTGAATCGAGTCTGCTCTTAGATGTGTTCTCTGAGTTCGAGGGGCGTATCACGCTTCTCGCCAAGGGAGCACGTCGTCCCCGTTCGGCCATAAGAGGCGCACTGCAGCCTTTTACTCCCTTGCTGCTCAAGTGGGGGGGACGCGGTGAATTACGTACATTGCGCAGTGCTGAGGCCACAGGCCTCGCGCTGCCTTTATCAGGCAATGCTCTGTATTCCGGCTTTTACCTCAATGAGTTAGTTATGCGTGTGCTTGAGCCTCATACGCCTTACCCAGCGTTATTTTTCGATTATGTCACCGCCCTAACCCAGCTTGCCCGCTATCATAACCCAGAGCCTGCATTACGCTGCTTTGAGCTTGCGCTGTTAGAAGCACTGGGCTATGGCGTTGATTTTCTTCATTGTGCTGGTAGCGGCGACCCGATCAACGATACTATGACGTATCTATATCGTGAGCAGCAAGGCTTTGTCGCGTCGATAATGAAAAGCCAACATCGGCAATTTACTGGCGCTGATCTACGAGCGTTGGCGACACGACATTTTGAAACGGTGGCACAGCTGCGCGCCGCCAAGCGTTTTACACGTATGGCGCTCAAACCTTATCTTGGCCCTAAGCCGCTAAAAAGCAGAGAATTGTTTAGAAGGAAATAATCATGGATAAAATTTACCTCGGTGTGAACATTGATCACGTTGCGACGATACGTAATGCACGTGGTACCGCGTATCCGGATCCGGTTCATGCGGCGGAGTTAGCTGAGCGTGCTGGAGCGGCAGGGATCACCGTGCATCTTCGTGAAGATCGTCGCCATATCACTGATCGCGATGTCCGTTTACTCAAAGAAACGCTACAAACGCGTATGAATCTGGAAATGGCGGTGACCGATGAAATGGTTGAGATTGCGCTCGAGATTCAACCTGAATTTGTTTGTTTGGTCCCGGAAAAACGTGAAGAGCTCACCACCGAGGGGGGCTTGGATGTCGCAGGCCAGCTGGATAAAGTGAAAGCGGCAACCCAGCGTCTGAGCGAAGCTGGGATTAAGGTTTCCCTTTTTATTGATGCTGATCGCAATCAAATTGAAGCGGCTCATCAATGTGGTGCGCCCTTTATTGAGCTGCATACGGGCCACTACGCGGATGCAACCAATGACAACGATCGCCAATCGGAGCTTAAAAAGATCTCCGCAGCGGCAAGCTCTGCTGTCGACTTGGGGATCAAAGTGAATGCGGGTCATGGCCTGACGTATCATAACGTCACTCCCATCGCGGCGATGCCAGAAATGCATGAACTGAATATTGGTCATGCAATCATAGGTCGTGCAATGTTTGATGGTTTGCAAAAAGCGGTGGCGGATATGAAAGCGATTATGGAAGCGGCGCGTCGCTAAATGGCCATTGTTGGAATTGGTACAGACATTGTTGAGATTGCGCGTATTGAAAAAGCGTTTGCACGCCAATCGCGCTTTGCCGATCGGATCCTAACCGATAGTGAGCGGGACCATATGGCAACACATCATGCGCCTGCTCGTTACTTGGCCAAGCGCTTTGCTGCGAAAGAAGCCGCGGCGAAAGCGCTAGGAACCGGGATTGCTGACGGTGTCACGTTTCATGATTTTACCATTACGAATCAGACTTCCGGCCAGCCGGCCCTAAGCCTTTCTGGCCGTGCTGCCCAATTGGCACGCGAGCGTGGCGTTGCGCACTGTTGGCTGACCTTATCGGATGAAAAGGCCTACGCGGTCGCGTATGTTATCTTAGAAACGGGTTAACAGCCCCGCGCGTTATCGAGATATTGCGGTGCCAGTTGCTCAATATGTGCAATCTCATCTTGGAGCTCTAACAGCTCAGGTTCGACAGCTGCGATATCTGCCCCGGCTTTTAATTGCGTTTCTAACTCGTGACACAGGCTTTTCAGTTGAGGCACACCGCTATAAGCACAGCTACCGTGGAGCTTGTGGATGGCTTGCCATAAGCTATCGGTCTCTGACTCTCCCGCCAACGCACTAGCGACCACCTTCTTCACTGACGTAAAAGAGGCGAGTAACATTTCTAGCATTTCTTTGGCGAGATCGGCCTTGCCTGCTGCTTGGTTGAGCGCCCGCTGCCAGTCCAGATGACGCGCACTATGATCCTGGTTAGCCGAATAAGTGGGTAACGGCGCGGCTTGATGAGGTGCTACCGTGTCATCAAAATGCAGCCAACGGCTCAGGGTGCTTTCTAACATGGCCTCTTCAATGGGCTTGGTGAGGTAATCGTCCATTCCGGCATCAATAAGGCGCTCACGCTCACCAGGCATCGCATGAGCGGTTACTGCTACAATCGGCGTTTGCTGGTTGAGTCCCGCTTTACGGATTTCTTGGCTAGCGGTGACACCGTCCATTTCAGGCATTTGAATATCCATCAAAATGATATCAAAGGCGTATTGGTGTGCCAGTGACAGGGCTTTGACGCCATCATCTGCGGTCACGACTTTCTCTACCCGCTCAGCCAACAAGGCCGTGATCAGTTTCAAGTTCGCAGGATTATCATCGACAGTCATCACGGTGTAGGGCGCCTTTTGCGTGGTGTTAGGTTGAGGTAGCGGCAAAGGCGCCGGCTCGGGTGAACCAAGCAGTGTTTCCAATAGTTTACGCTGCGGGATCGGCTTGGCGACACACGCTCGTACACCTGCTTTCAAAAGATGCTCGGATGCTTCGAGTTCGGTGGTGGGTAAGCAAACCACCACTGACTGCGCTTGCTGCTCACAGAGACTGACTGCATCTTGCATCTCACTGAGCGCAGGCATGCTCCCAGCATCAAAACAAAGGAGAGCAAAATGATACTGACGGTCAGTGAGCACATGGGTGCCGGACGCGGTATCAACGTTTAGGCCCACTTGGCTCAGTCGTTTGCGCAAAATCTCTCTGGTACGCGCATTGGGCTCCACAATCAGAATATCGCGCCCGACCAAAGGCTCGATGTCGAGTGGCTGCGATACCGGTAAATCAGTTTGTGTCAGCTGCAGCGTAAACCAGAATGATGAACCTTGGTGAAGGCGACTGGTAAAGCCAATATCGCCGCCCATTTGTTGGACTAATTTTTGCGTGATCACAAGCCCGAGCCCAGTACCGCCATAACGACGCGAGATACTGGCGTCTGCCTGTCTAAACGCTTGGAAAAGCTGCGCTTGTTGACGTTCAGAGATCCCAATGCCGGTGTCTTTGACCATCAACTGCAGTTCGACGGTTTCATCGTGTAGCTGTTTAAGATCGACACTGACATCAATATTACCTCGCTCGGTAAATTTCGCCGCGTTGCCAATCAAATTGATTAAAACTTGTTGGATACGAAGCGGATCGCCAACCGCTCCCGCAGGAATCCGAGCATCGGTGCGCAGGGTTAGCTCTAGCCCTTTCTCATGCGCCATAGGCGCGAGTAGGCGCATCACTTCGTCGAGCATCTCTTGCACGTCGAACGGAATGTTTTCTAACAGCAACTTACCCGCTTCCAGCTTAGAGAAATCTAAGATGTCATTGATGATCGTCAGCAGGTTATTGGCGGATTTTTCAATGGTGAGAAGGTAATCTCGTTGACTACTACTGAGCTCGGTTTTTAGCATTTGTCGCGTAAAGCCAATCACCCCGTTGAGCGGTGTACGCAGCTCATGGGACATATTGGCGAGAAACTCGGATTTAACCCGTGCCGCTTCTTGCGCGTTTTTCTTGGCAATGTCTAACTCAACGTTTTGGATCTCGAGCTGCTCTAAGGTTTCGCGTAGATCACTGGTCGCCTGATCAATACTTTGTTGCATTTCCAAATGGTATTCGGACAATGAGATTGCCATTGCATTGATGCCATTTTTTAAGGTATCCAGCTCGCCGAGCAGCTCACCTTCAATCCGCACGTCAAGATGGCCTCGTCGAATTCTATCGACCAAGGTCACCATGTTGCCGATTGGATGAGTCACATCGGCAATCAAACGGTAAGCGAAAAAGCAGGAGAGAATCCCGCCCAGCGCGACCATAACCAGCGCTGTGATCATTTCCTGGTACTGTTTCAACCGTACTGAGCTAAGGTCCAACTCCATCGCAATATACCCCAAAGGGCGCTCGAC
Organism: Salinivibrio sp. AR640; assembly: GCF_001995405.1. Taxonomy (NCBI): domain Bacteria; kingdom Pseudomonadati; phylum Pseudomonadota; class Gammaproteobacteria; order Vibrionales; family Vibrionaceae; genus Salinivibrio; species Salinivibrio sp. AR640. The sequence continues at coordinate 43,138 of NZ_MUFD01000007.1, forward strand.
ATTGAGCCCGGGGGTAAAGCGTCCAATTTCTAAAATCGGTGCACGCAAAATCAAGGTATCTTGCTGTTGGCTAACCTGTAATTGTGTGGGAATAGGTTGGCCACTATCGACGGAGAGCATGGCTAAATTGCGGTGGTAGTTCGAGGTTACAAACAGCTCGTTACGACGATCGAACACGGCAATACTTCGCACAAACTGAGAATGCTGGCGGTGAGCAAAGCCGATGAGCCGGCGCACGTTTTCACGACTGTCATTTTTCAATCCCACTTCGCTGGCAATGGCGAGCGGTTCTATAATCGCAGAACCGGTTACCGTGAGTTGCTGTTCAAGGTCTTGATAGCGGGTGCTGGTGAAAAATGCACTGAGTAATAGCCCAACAATGAGTGTCGGTGCAATAGTGAGTACAGAAACACGGGTGCGGAGGCCATATTTGGTCATGCTAGATAAACTATGGGAAAATAATCACGACAATTAGCGCCAGTGTACATGATTCAATCACAAAATAGTCAGCGAACTATCACAACTCCCACTGGCAGGATCTCTTGACTGGCTTGGCAACAAGCTTTAAACACTGGAATACGACATGGCGCGCTTTTTTAAGCCCGAAAAAAATAAAAAGGTTGAGCAAAAGCATCAGCTGATAACCATTAAACGCTTAGACCATCATGGCGATGGCGTTGGCTTTTTGGATAAAAAACCGGTGTTTGTCCCAGGTACCTTGCCGGAAGAGCAAGCCTTGGTACAGCTGACCGAACAAAAGCGGCAATATGCGCGCGGCCAATTAATTAAACTCGATAGCCACGCCACACAACGTGTTGAGCCAGGGTGCCCGGTTTATCAGCAGTGCGGTGGTTGCAGCTTGCAGCATCTAAGCCATGAAGGGCAGGTTACGCATAAACAGCAAACGTTGAATGAGCTGATGCAAAAATTTGCTGGGGAAGAGGCAACACTCTCGGCACCTATTACAGATAGGCCATGGCAGTATCGGCGTCGTGCACGCATCAGTCTTCAGGTTGATAAAAAGGGGGCATTGGCAATGGGGTTTCGTGCTCGCCAACGCAGTGCGATTATCAATGTTAGCCATTGTCCGGTTCTGAGTGAGTCATTGAATACTTTGCTTGCGCACTTGCGTCCGTGTTTGGATGGCCTGCGTGGTCGACGTATTTTGGGTCATCTTGATCTGATTGAGGCTGACAACACCACGGTAGTGTCGTTGCGTACCACCAAGGTATTGCACAGTGATGACCGTCAAGCATTGTGCCACTGGGCAGAAACTCAAGGCTGCACCTTTTATCTTCATCAAGGCGATGGCGCACCTGAACGTCTTATCGGCGCCGCGCCAGATTACCAAGTGGCGGGATGTCGCCTTGCGTTTCAACCGAATGACTTTATTCAGGTCAACCCGACGGTCAATCAGAACATGGTGTCACAGGCACTGGATTGGTTAGCACTAGAGAAAGAAGATCGTGTCTTGGATCTCTTTTGTGGATTGGGTAACTTTAGTGTCCCCGCTGCCAAACTGGTTGGGCACGTTGTCGGGGTGGAAGGCGTGCAAGCCATGGTGAATCAGGCGGCAGATAATGCGAAGATAAATGGTTGTGATAACACCTGTTTTTATCAAGCTGATTTAAATAGCGACGCGTTAGAAGGAGAGTGGACCCATCTCGATTTTACCAAAATCTTACTCGATCCGGCACGCGCAGGGGCTGCGGGTGTTATAGACTTTGTGGCACAATCAAGGGCTTCACATATTGTTTATGTGTCCTGTAATCCTGCCACCCTGGCGCGCGATGCCCGCGTGCTGCTTGATAATGGTTATGCACTTGTCAAATTAGGGATGCTGGATATGTTTCCACAAACAGGACACATGGAATCGATGGCCTTGTTTAAGCCGGTGACGAACAAGCGGGCATAAGCGTTTAGTGGCTTGTCGTTATCGACATGCCTCTCTTGTCAGTAAGAGAGTTAAGGATAGGAACAGTTATGGTTGCGGTACGAGAAGCCCACCTACACGAAGATGAAACATTTGAGCTTAACACCTGGGTTAAGCGACTCGGGCAAGACGCATCGACGACACAAGCCTTGTTAGACGGCTACCAATATTGTCGAGCATTGAGTGACGATGAATCAGCACTCAGCCAGCCTTTGTGGCGAGGCCGAGAGATGATCGAAATCCTCGTGACATTAAGCATGGATGCCGACACCTTGCTGGCCGCGCTATTATTTCCGATGGTCGACGCCGAACTGGTCACCCTGGAGACACTGGCGGACGACTATTCGATGTCGATAGTCAACCTGATTCGCGGTGTGCAGCAGACCGCTGCGATTCGGCATTTAAATACCCAAGCCGACGATGAGGCCACGTCCTCGCAAGTTGATAATGTGCGCCGTATGTTGCTCTCTATGGTGGAAGACTTTCGTTGCGTGGTGATTAAACTCGCCGAGCGTATTTGCCATTTACGTGAAGTGAAAGATGCGCCAGAGTCTGTGCGTCAGCAAGCAGCGAAAGAGAGCGCTAACATTTATGCGCCTTTGGCTAACCGATTGGGAATTGGTCAGCTAAAGTGGGAGCTTGAAGATTACGCGTTCCGTTACCAACATGCGCAAACCTATAAACAAATCGCCAAGCAGCTGGCCGAGCGACGCATTGACCGTGAAAACTATATCAGTGCCTTTGTCGAAGGGCTCCAGCAGGAAATGGAAGCGTCGCATATTAATGCACAGGTATATGGACGCCCGAAGCATATTTATAGTATCTGGCGCAAAATGCAGAAGAAAAACCTGGAGTTTGATGAGTTGTTTGATGTGCGCGCTGTGCGCATCATTGCGGATCAACTTCAGGATTGTTACGCCGCATTAGGTGCCGTCCATACCCAGTTCCGTCATCTGCCCAAAGAATTCGATGATTATGTTGCCAACCCCAAGCCGAACGGTTATCAGTCAATTCACACTGTGGTGTTGGGGCCGGAAGGCAAGCCCGTTGAGATTCAAATTCGCACCAAACAAATGCACGATGATGCAGAGCTAGGTGTAGCGGCCCATTGGAAATATAAAGAAGGCTCAGCCAGTGGCCGCAGTGGCTACGATGAAAAAATCACCTGGCTGCGTAAGCTATTGGCATGGCAAGAAGAAATGTCTGATTCGGGCGAAATGCTTGATGAGTTGCGTAGCCAAGTGTTCGACGATCGGGTGTATGCGTTCACCCCGCGCGGCGATGTCGTCGACTTACCTATAGGGGCAACGCCACTTGATTTTGCCTACCACATCCATTCAGAAGTGGGTCATCGTTGCATTGGTGCCAAAGTAGAAGGGCGAATTGTTCCGTTCACCTATCACCTACAAATGGGCGACCAGGTTGAAATCATCACGCAAAAAGAGCCTAACCCGTCGCGAGATTGGCTCAATCCCAGCCATGGATTTGTTAACTCAAGTCGTGCGCGCGCCAAAATAAATGCTTGGTTCCGCAAGCAAGACAAAGACAAGAACATTGCTGCCGGTAAAGAAATCTTGGATACCGAGCTACAAAAAATTGGCGGCATCAGTAAAGATGCCAATTTGGCGCTAAAACGCTTTAACGTTAACACGCTGGACGAGCTTTATGCCGGCGTGGGCAGTGGTGATTTGCGCATTAATCAGGTAGTGAACCATATTAATGGCCTGATTAATAAACCGAGCTTGGAAGAAGAAGAGCAGCAGTTGTTAGAAAAACTGCAGCAAAGCGAACAAAAACCGAGCACCGGCAAAGCCCACCGCGATGCCGTGGTTGTCGAAGGTGTTGATAATCTGATGACGCATCTCGCGCGCTGTTGCCAGCCGTTGCCGGGGGATGACATTAAAGGATTTGTTACCCAAGGGCGTGGTATTTCGGTCCACCGTGCAGATTGCGAGCAGCTCAATGAGCTTAGTCATCATGCACCGGAGCGGATTATCGCCACGGTGTGGGGAAAAGGCCATATTGGTCAATACCATGTACGCATTCGCCTTTCGGCAAACGAACGTACCGGGCTGGTCAAAGATATCAATAACGTGCTAAGCAATGAGAAAGCACGGGTAGCCGGGATGCAAAGCCGGGTTGATTATAAAAAGCAAATGTCGATCATGGACTTTGATCTCGAAATCTCTGATTTAGATACCTTAAGCCGCGTTGTAAACCGGCTTGAACAAGTGAAAGATGTGGTCGAAGCGAAACGTCTCCGCTAATACATTCGCCCTGTTTCGACAGGGCGTTTTTTCATGAAGGAACCTTCTTATGGCGTCAATTGACAACTTACTGACGATCATGGCGACCTTACGCGACCCTAATCATGGTTGTGACTGGGACAAGGCACAAACCTTTGCCTCTATTGTGCCTCATACCTTAGAAGAGGCGTACGAAGTGGCTGACGCCATTGAGCGTGAAAACTGGTCGGACCTAAAAGATGAGTTGGGCGACCTTCTTTTTCAAATTGTGTTCTACAGTCAATTAGGGCGCGAACAACATCGATTTGATTTTGACGATGTCGTCAGTGCGGTGTGCGATAAGCTCACACGTCGTCACCCTCACGTATTTGGTCCTAAAGATGCTAACGGGAAGCCATTAAGCTCGCCTGATTGGGAAGGTATTAAGGCGCAAGAGCGCGCAGAGAAAATGCCCTCAACCCAATCCTGCAGTCTATTAGATGGCGTGACTCAGGGGTTGCCCGCGTTAACTCGCGCCCACAAGCTACAAAAACGATGTGCAAGGGCAGGGTTTGATTGGCCAACCGTGGCGCCGGTTATCGAGAAGGTGCGAGAAGAGCTGGAAGAGGTCGAACATGAATTGGCACAGACACCGGTTGACGCAAGCCGTGTGGAAGACGAAGTTGGCGATCTTTTGTTTGCTGTCGTCAATGTCGCGCGCCACCTAGGCACGGATGCTGAGCAGGCGTTGCGCGCAGCCAATCAGAAATTTGAACGTCGCTTTCGTAGCGTTGAAAATCAATTACGTGATAGTGGAAAAAATATTCAACAATGTCAGCTGGATGAACTAGAATCGGCGTGGCAAGCGGTTAAAAAAGACGAGTAAGGCAATATCCTGTAATTGGCATAATTGATTTGTGACAATTAAAAACACCAGGGTGTGTGGTAGCTTTCACATTGTGGGAGTCAGTGGGGTCTGGTATCATAATATCCCGTCCAGAACTTCATTTATTTCCTCTAAATCCAACTCTCAGGTTTAGCATGACGACGAACTACATTTTTGTTACGGGCGGTGTTGTATCCTCCCTCGGTAAGGGTATTGCTGCAGCCTCATTAGCAGCCATTCTTGAAGCGCGTGGCCTTAACGTCACCATCATGAAACTCGACCCTTATATTAACGTGGATCCAGGGACAATGAGCCCTACCCAGCACGGAGAAGTATTCGTCACGGAAGACGGCGCAGAGACTGACCTTGATCTCGGTCACTATGAGCGCTTCATTCGCACTAAAATGACCAAGCGTAATAACTTTACCTCTGGCCGTGTTTATGCGGATGTACTGCGCAAAGAGCGCCGTGGAGACTACCTGGGGGCGACGATTCAGGTGATCCCACATATTACCAACTCGATCAAAGATCGCATCGTCGCAGGCGGTGAAGGTCACGATATTGTGATCGTCGAGATCGGCGGAACGGTCGGTGATATTGAATCATTACCATTTTTGGAAGCGATTCGTCAGTTGACGGTAGACGTGGGCCGCGAACATGCCATGTTCATGCATCTGACATTAGTGCCTTACTTGGCTGCGGCAGGCGAAGTAAAAACCAAGCCGACCCAGCACTCAGTAAAAGAGCTTCTGTCGATTGGTATTCAGCCGGATGTGCTGGTATGCCGTAGTGAGCGTCCAATTCCTGCCAATGAACGCGCTAAGATTGCGCTGTTCTGTAATGTGGCGGAAAAAGCGGTCATCACCATGAAAGACGTCGACTCTATTTACAAGATCCCATCGTTGATCCGTTCGCAAGGGTTGGACGATTTGGTGTGCAAGCGCTTTGGCATTGAAGCCGTAGAAGCTGACTTGTCTGAATGGGAGCAAGTGAGCTACGAAGAAGCCAACCCAATGGGTGAAGTCACCATTGGTATGGTCGGTAAGTACATTGAATTGCCGGATGCGTACAAGTCCGTCAATGAAGCGTTAAAACATGGTGGGTTGAAAAATCGCCTGACCGTCAACATCAAGTACGTGGATTCACAAGATCTTGAAACCCGCGGCAGTGAAATGCTGAAGGACTTGGACGCGATTCTCGTCCCTGGTGGATTTGGTGACCGCGGCATTGAAGGTAAGATCCTTGCGGCACAATATGCACGTGAAAACAATGTGCCGTATCTGGGTATTTGTCTTGGTATGCAGGTGGCGTTGATTGAATACGCACGTAATGTCGCCGGCATGGAAGGCGCTAACTCGACTGAGTTTAGCCAAGAAAGCCCTTATCCTGTCGTTGGCCTGATCACTGAGTGGGTCGATGAAGAAGGCAAAGTGGAAGAGCGTAGCGAGACGTCAGATCTTGGTGGCACCATGCGCCTAGGCGCGCAGCTTTGCCACTTAGCTGAAGGTTCGAAAGCGCATCAGCTCTACGGCAATACCCAAATCCATGAGCGCCATCGCCACCGTTATGAAGTGAATAATCTGCTACGTCCTAAGCTAGAAAAAGCAGGATTGTCAGTTTCTGGTCTGTCTGCCGATAAAAAGCTGGTAGAGATCATTGAAAACCCAGCACATCCTTGGTTCGTGGCGTGCCAGTTCCACCCGGAATTCACTTCAACGCCGCGTGATGGCCATCCACTGTTTGCTGGATTTGTTGCTGCGGCAGGCAAAAAACAGCGCGGTGAGCTATAAACGACATTCGAGCGGTAGCCCAGAAGGCGGCCGCTCTTTATTTTTAAAAACAATGACAGACGAGAGGAATCACAATGTCTAAGATCGTTAAAGTTCTAGGTCGTGAAATTATTGATTCACGCGGTAACCCTACCGTTGAAGCGGAAGTTCACCTAGAAGGTGGTTTCGTTGGTATGGCAGCAGCTCCTTCTGGTGCATCTACGGGTTCTCGCGAAGCACTAGAACTGCGTGACGGTGATAAGTCACGTTTCATGGGTAAAGGCGTACTGAAAGCGATTGAAGCTGTGAATGGCCCAATCGCAGAAGCATTGCTGGGTAAAGACGCTAAAGCGCAAGCGGATATCGACCAAGTGATGATCGATCTCGACGGTACCGAGAACAAATCTCAGTTCGGTGCTAACGCTATCCTCGCGGTTTCTTTGGCGAACGCCAAAGCGGCGGCAGCGGCAAAAGGCATGCCTTTGTTCGAGCATATCGCTGAGCTAAACGGTACTGCGGGTCAGTTCTCTATGCCTCTGCCAATGATGAATATCCTGAATGGTGGTGAGCACGCGGATAACAACGTTGATATCCAAGAGTTCATGATCCAGCCAGTCGGTGCTAAGACGCTAAAAGAAGCGCTGCGTATCGGTGCAGAAGTATTCCACAACCTTGCCAAAGTACTGAAAGCCAAAGGCCTAAGCACTGCTGTTGGTGACGAAGGTGGTTTTGCGCCTAATCTAGAGTCAAACGCAGCAGCACTCGCTGCGATTAAAGAAGCGGTTGAGCAAGCAGGCTACGAGCTGGGTAAAGACATTACTTTAGCAATGGACTGTGCAGCGTCTGAGTTCTATGACAAAGAGCAAGGCATCTACAACATGAAAGGTGAAGGTAAAACCTTCTCTTCAGAAGAGTTTAACCACTATCTTGCTAAGCTGGCTGAAGAGTACCCAATCGTGTCTATCGAAGACGGCCTCGACGAGTCTGATTGGGACGGCTTTAAGCACCAAACCGAACTGCTGGGTGACAAGCTTCAGCTGGTCGGTGATGACCTGTTCGTGACTAACACTAAGATCCTGAAAGAAGGCATCGACAAAGGTGTGGCGAACTCTATCTTGATCAAATTCAACCAGATCGGTTCATTGACTGAGACGCTGGCTGCAATCAAGATGGCGAAAGACGCTGGTTACACGGCGGTTATCTCTCACCGTTCAGGCGAAACTGAAGACGCAACCATCGCTGACTTAGCGGTGGGTACTGCAGCAGGCCAAATCAAAACCGGTTCGATGAGCCGTTCAGATCGCGTTGCTAAGTACAACCAGCTTATCCGCATCGAAGATGCGCTGGGTGAAAAAGCACCGTTTAACGGTCTAAAAGAAGTGAAAGGCCAATAATCGGCACTTAGACACTTTTATTAGAAAAGCCGCGCCGTTTAACGGCGCGGCTTTTTTTCGTTTAGGAAAACCATGACACCAGCGACCTGATCCGCTAGCCTATGCGACTAGAATTCTATTGTGCAAATACGTCGAGCCGATATAGGAAGGAGTACAGGTATGAGGCTGCTATCGGTTGCGCTGTTTCTCACGCTTGTTTGGCTACAATACGATTTATGGTTAGGCAAAAATGGTGTGACAGATTACTGGCAAATTGAAGCTAATGTCGCCGTGCAGCAGCAGGCCAATCAAAAACTCGTAACGCGTAATCAACAAATGTACGCGGAGATTGCGGATTTAAAACGCGGTCAAGAAGCGATTGAAGAGCGCGCACGTAACGAGCTTGGCATGATCAAACCCGACGAAACATTTTTCCGATTGGTCGATACAAGACAATAACCGATTACCGCCTGCAGGCGGTACTAACAAAGAAGATAACTTGTGGTCGAACAAACCTCTTTGCAGCCTGGCGCTTTGCGGTCGGGTATCAGTGCCGTGGTCCCTGCCGCCGGGGTGGGACGGCGAATGCAGGCTCACTGTCCTAAACAATACCTTACTTTAGCAGGCAAAACGCTGCTTCAACATACCGTTGAGCGCTTGCTGGCACACCCTGCGATTAGTTCGGTGGTGATTGCTATTAGCGCTAACGACGGTTACTTTGCGCAAACTGGCCTTGGTGAGCATGCCGATGTGCAGGTTGTGACCGGGGGGCTAACTCGCGCAACCTCTGTACAAGCTGGATTGGCAGCGGTGACAACTCAGTGGGTCATGGTGCATGATGCGGCACGACCGTGTGTGACGCATGCAGACATTGATGCGCTAATCGCGCACGCGCAATCTCATCAGGACGGAGCCTTATTGGCGGCGCCAGTGAGAGACACGATGAAGCGCGCGAATGACGATGGACAAGTGGCACATACGGTTGAGCGCGAAGCGCTTTGGCATGCCCTGACGCCACAAATGTTTTTAACTCAAACACTAAAATGCGCACTGGAAATAGCCGGTGATCAGGTCACCGATGAAGCTTCCGCGATTGAAGCGATCGGCGGACATCCGATTTTGGTGCCTGCGAGTGCTAGCAATATTAAGGTCACCCATCCAGAGGATCAGTGGCTTGCAGCGTTTTACCTTTCACAACAAGAAGGCCAAGCATGATGCGAATTGGACACGGCTTTGACGTGCATAAATTTGGGGGCGATGGCCCGGTTATTATCGGTGGGGTGGCAGTGCCTTATGAGCAAGGACTGATCGCGCATTCAGACGGTGATGTTGCCCTCCATGCGTTATGTGATGCTTTACTGGGCGCGATTGCCGCCGGCGATATTGGCCAGCATTATCCAGATACCTGTGAAGAATGGGCTGGGGCCGATAGCCGGATGTTACTGCGAGACGTTTACACCAAAGTACGAGCGAAAGGCTATCAGCTCGGGAATGCGGATATCACCATTATTGCCCAAGCACCTAAAATGGGCCCGCATATTCAAGCGATGCGCGCGGCGATCGCAAAAGACTTGTGCGTGGAAACGGGCGCGGTCAACGTCAAAGCGACGACGTCAGAGCGTCTTGGTTTTACTGGCCGTAAAGAAGGCATCGCGTGCGAAGCCGTTGTCTTATTGAATAAAGAGGCTCTATGACAGACTTACTGGCACCTTTAGCGTACTCACATGGTCAGCCGACACAGTCCGGGACCTTAAAAGCCTCTCCAGACGATTTTATTGTCTCAGAATCCCTCGGTTTTACGCCATCTGGTCAAGGCGAGCACTTTTTAGTCCGAATTAAAAAGCGGGGTGAAAACACGCAATACGTAGCTAACGAACTGGCAAAAGCCTGTGGTGTTACCTCGCGCCAAGTCAGCTGGGCCGGTTTAAAAGATCGCCATGCGGTAACAGAGCAATGGTTCAGCGTTCACCTGCCAGGAAAAGATGATCCGGATTTAGCGGCGTTTGTCGAGACCCATCCGGGTGTTGTCAGTATCGAGGGCACCGCACGGCATCAACATAAACTACGTCCGGGTGATTTGATTGGTAATCAGTTTACGCTCTGTATTCGTCAGCTTACCGATCCGCAAGCATTGCTCCCTCGTCTTGAAGCCATTGCTAAAGAGGGCGTCCCTAATTATTTTGGCGCTCAGCGATTTGGTCGCGAGGGCAACAATGTGGCGATAGCTCGTGCTTGGGGGCGTGGAGAGCGCAAAGTCCGGGATAAGAGTAAACGTAGTTTTTATCTCTCAGCTGCGCGTGCGTTGTTGTTTAATCAAGTGGTTTCTGCGCGATTAAAGGCTGGCTTGTTTGACCAGACACTGGCTGGTGATTTATGTATGGACGAGCAAAAACAAACGTATACGGTCGAGGCCGGTCTTCAAAAGCCAACCATTACTGCACCGATGACGGGTGATAATGCTTTACCGACCACCGCTGACGCCGAGCAGTTTGAGTTAAATGTGGTAGAACAAGAGCCAGATTTATTGGCGGTGATTCGCGATAATCGCATGCGTCATGACCGTCGCCTAATACGTTTACTGCCTCAGGCCATGACGTGGTCGCACGATACTGATACCTTAACCGTCAGTTTCTTTTTACCTGCGGGGGCATTTGCGACAGCAGTGATGAGAGAAGTTGTGATTGCAAATGAACAAGGAGAGCGTGATGCGCATATTGATTAGTAACGATGACGGCTACCATGCGCAAGGGATCCAAACATTGACCGAGGTGTTATCGAGTATTGCTGATGTCGTAGTCGCCGCGCCGGATCGTAACTGCTCAGGGGCCTCCAACTCGTTAACGTTGGAAAATCCATTACGGGTACGTGAACTGGGTCCCCAACGTTATGCGGTTCAAGGCACCCCGACGGATTCGGTCCATTTAGCCCTGCGGGAGCTGTTGCCGTGGGAGCCTGATTTTGTGATTACAGGGATCAATCATGGGGCGAATTTGGGTGATGACGTACTGTACTCGGGGACGGTCGCTGCGGCAACAGAAGGATTTTTCCTCGGCGCGCCAGCAATCGCAGTCTCACTTTGTGGTCATCAACACTTTGACACTGCGGCACATGTGGTGAAACAGTTTTTAGCGAAAAACCAGCGTCATGAGGCGCCGAACCATCGTTTGATCAATATTAATGTGCCGGATGTGCCTCTTGACCGTCTTGCGGGTTGGAAAGTGACCCGTCTTGGCGCCCGCCACCACGCAGAAGATGTGATAAAACAAGGCGATCCGCGAGGTAAACCGATATACTGGATTGGCGCACCGGGTAAAACACAAGACGCAGGACCAGGAACCGACTTCCACGCGATTTCTGAGCAGTTTGTCTCTATCACACCACTGCAAGTGGATTTAACCGCTCATGATACGCTAGGTGTGTTTTCGCAATGGCTGACTGAGTAGTCCCCTCGCGTGCCATACTGGGCTAGCCGCAATGAGGCGGCAGCCTTATTTATCGATTCAAACTCAGTGATAAAGGAAGCAGACGTTGAGTCAAGCGCAATCACTTATTCAATTTTTGCAACAACAAGGTGTGACAAACACTGACGTTTTAGATGCCATGCAAGCCGTGCCCAGACATTTATTTGTCTCTGAAGCCATGACCCACCAGGCCTACGGAAACAATGCGTTACCGATTGGTTGGGGACAAACCATTTCACAACCTTATATTGTGGCTAAGATGACATCGCTACTCAATTTGCAACGAGATAGTCGCATTTTGGAAATTGGCACTGGGTCCGGTTATCAAACCGCCATCCTCGCGAACTTGGTCGATCATGTTTATTCTGTCGAACGGATTAAACAATTACAAATGCTGGCCAAACGGCGCCTTAAACAGCTGGATATTTATAACGTTTCCACCAAGCATGGAGATGGTTGGCAAGGTTGGCCGAGTAAAGGACCGTATGATGCTATTATGGTCACCGCGGCAGCCGCCAACATTCCGGAGGCTTTGTGTGAACAACTTAATGATGGCGGTGTGATGTTGATTCCCATTGGTGATGCTGAGCAAACGCTGATGAAAGTCACGCGTGACGGAACGAGATTCGACACCGAGATGGTTGAATCGGTTAAATTTGTTCCCCTTGTTGCGGGCGAACTGGCATAAACTGCCTGAGCGATGGAGCTGTGTTTTAAAATAGATGAAAATCGCGCTTTTTCTGTCACTATTGGTTTTTTTATCTGGTTGTTCCTGGCGAGGACCGGCACCGGTATCCAGTGTGACGCCCGATTACACCAGTGTGGATAGAGGCAGCTATCGCGGTAGCTATTATGAAGTGAAAAAAGGCGACACGCTTTACTACATCGCTTACATCACGGATCGCGATATTGACGATATCATCGAGCATAATAATTTACAGCCTCCTTACACCATTTACCCCGGGCAGACACTGGCATTGTGGAAGCCCGCTTATCAGCGTCCCAATGTGGCTAAATCGCCTGCTAGGGACCAATCTTCCTCATCTTCTTCTGCTGCCGAGGTCGTCGCCAATGGCGCTTCTGTGGCCGCTGCCACAAAAGCCACTGCAAGTGCTGCGTCGGTAGCAGCATCTTCTAGAAAAGGCGCCGATCCTGGCAAATTCGAGGGGAAAAAGAAGTCAAAAACCGCGACTCAACGCACAAAAGACGTTGAATCGGACCCTTCAGCGGGGTACAGTCAAGTAAAAGAAAAAAGTAAAAAAGTTGTTAATAAGCGGACCGCTAGCGTATCTAACCAACAGATTACCTGGCAATGGCCAGCAAAAGGCCGAATGGTGTCCCGATTTTCTAGTACAGAGCGAGGCAATAAGGGCATAGATATTGCTGGGCAACGAGGACAACGTATTCAGGCAGCGGCAGATGGAAAAGTCGTTTACGCCGGAAGCGCGCTTCGAGGTTACGGTAAATTAATAATAGTGAAACACAATGATGATTATCTGAGTGCGTACGCGCACAACGATTCGTTTTATGTTTCAGAAGGCCAAGCTGTCACGAAGGGGCAAAAAATAGCTTCAATGGGCAGTTCTGGTGCAAACAGTGTTCGGTTGCATTTTGAAATTCGCTACAAAGGAAAATCGGTCAATCCGTTGCATTATCTGCCAAAGCGTTAGCACAGGGGCAAAACCAAAGTGATAACGCTGCAGCCACCGATGTGACGGGGCCGGTTAAAGCAGAAACACATTCTGCTTTGCTGCTACGTCATAAGGGAGGCGCTATGAGCCAAACAAATACCGCAAAAAAACTGGACGGCTTGAATCAAGACGTGGAATTGGACACCGTTGAGGCGCAAGCCACAGAGGTGGCCGAAGAAGTCGAAGAGGCTGTTCAGCAACAAGCAGCCACGTCCAAAGCCTCTGATGCCACCCAACTTTACCTAAGTGAAATCGGCTTCTCACCACTTCTTACCGCCGAAGAAGAGGTGCTTTATGCACGTCGAGCGCTACGGGGTGATGAGGTTGCGCGTAAACGTATGATTGAGAGTAACCTGCGATTGGTGGTTAAAATTTCGCGTCGTTACTCGAATCGGGGGCTAGCGTTATTGGATCTGGTTGAAGAAGGGAACCTTGGCCTGATCCGTGCCGTAGAAAAGTTTGACCCAGAGCGCGGCTTCCGTTTTTCAACCTATGCAACCTGGTGGATTCGCCAAACCATTGAGCGTGCCATTATGAACCAGACGCGTACTATTCGTCTGCCTATTCATGTCGTCAAAGAGTTGAATGTGTATCTGCGTACTGCCCGTGAATTAGCGCAAAAGCTAGATCATGAGCCGACAGCGGAAGATATTGCCGCGCAGCTTGATAAGCCGGTTGAAGATGTAAATCGTATGCTCCGCCTCAATGAACGTATTGGCTCTGTGGATAATCCGATTGGTGGTGACTCAGAAAAAGCGCTGTTGGATATCATCCCTGACGAAAAGCAGGATGGCCCTGAATACACCACGCAAGACGATGATATGAAGAAATCGATTGTGCAATGGCTACAGGAGCTGAATCCGAAGCAACGCGAAGTGTTGTCGCGCCGGTTTGGTCTTCTGGGACATGAAGCCTCTACGCTGGAAGATGTTGGGCGTGAAATTGGCCTAACCCGTGAGCGGGTTCGTCAAATTCAAGTGGAAGGCCTACGTCGTTTACGCGACATGCTGACCCATCAAGGGCTAAGTATTGAATCGCTCTTTAATGTCGAACAATAGACAATACTACCCAAATCATAGAGCAACATTAAAACGGGACAGCAAAGGCTGTCCCGTTTTTTGTTGTGCGGTCATCGATGCTTTGGTGATGATTAACGCGCGATAATCAATGCGAATGGCTTCACCTGGCGTGATTAACGTGATTGCTGCAATGCTTTAAGGGCATAAAGCGCATCTAAGGCCTGACGCGGGGTCATTTCATCTGGATTGAGTGCATCAATTGCATGATCTAATTCACTGGGCTCGGGGAGCAAAGGCAATTGTGTCGGTGTTATTTTACCGACCGACTGTTCGGTATTTGCCGTGTGCTGGCCGCTTTGCTCGAGTTGGGCCAACTTATGTTTGGCGCGGCGAATGACGGGTTTGGGAACCCCGGCCAGGCTTGCGACTGCTAAACCATAAGATTTACTGGCTGCTCCCTCTTGTACCGCGTGCATAAAGGCGATTTCATCGCCATGCTCCATCGCATCTAGATGAACGTTGACCAAGCCTTCCATTTGTCCTGGCAGTTCGGTGAGCTCAAAGTAATGTGTGGCAAATAGGGTCATGGCATGGATTTTTTCTGCCAGCCACTCGGCACTGGCCCATGCTAAGGACAAGCCATCATAAGTACTGGTGCCGCGTCCAATTTCATCCATTAACACCAAGCTGTTGGCCGTGGCATTGTGAAGAATGTTCGCGGTTTCTGTCATCTCTACCATAAATGTCGAACGCCCTGAGGCAAGGTCATCGGACGCGCCAATACGGGTAAAGATACGATCAACAGGTCCAATGGAGGCGTGCTCCGCGGGCACATAGGCACCGATATGACTTAGCAAGGTGATCAAGGCTGTTTGACGCATATAGGTGGATTTACCCCCCATATTCGGACCGGTAATGATCAGCATGCGGCGTTCAGGATTTAATGTGATCGGGTTGGGGATAAATGGATCCGTCATGACCTGCTCAACCACCGGGTGTCGACCCGCTTCGATATCGATCCCCGGTTGTTCGGTCAATGTTGGGCGATGATAGTTGAGGCTATCAGCACGCTCCGCGAGGTTACACAATACATCTAACGCGGATAACGCCTCTGACGCTTGCTGTAATCGCGCCAAATGTGGCAGTAACTGATCAAACAATTCGTCCCATAAGCGTTTTTCGAGCGCCAACGCATTAGACCGAGAGCTTAATACTTTGTCTTCATGCTCTTTTAATTCTGGGATGATGTAGCGCTCGGCATTTTTAAGCGTTTGACGGCGAATATAGTGCGCAGGTACCCGATCACTTTGCGCGCGGCTGATTTGAATATAAAAACCATGTACTTGGTTATAACCCACTTTCAGCGTGTCGATGCCATGTTGCTCGCGCTCGCGGGTTTCTAGTTCTTCTAAGTAACGTGATGCGCCTTCGGACAAGTCGCGCCACTCATCCAGTTCCGCGCTGTACCCTGGCGCAATCACGCCGCCATCACGGATCACTACCGGTGGATTGTCGACGACGGCCCGCGTGAGTAGATCGTGTAACTCCGGCATCGGAGTGGTGGCTTTTTGGTGATCGGAGAAGGCACTGTGGTCAAGCTCGGTGAGCAATGTTTGCACCTCAGGTAGCTGCGCCAATGCAGTACGTAGCCTTGCCATATCACGCGGGCGCGCTGAACGCATGGCCAAGCGAGCAAGGACACGTTCAATGTCTCCCACCGGCTTGAGGGCGTCGCTAAGATCCGTGTACAAGCTATTGTCTAGCAGGGTGCCAATGGCATCTAAGCGCTGATTGAGCACTTGGCGATCGCGCAAGGGTTGATGTAACCAGCGTTTGAGTAAACGGCTGCCCATCGGTGTCGTGGTTTGGTCTAGCACCTCGGCCAGCGTGTTATCGGTGCCACCGGCGAGATTTTGGGTGATTTCTAAGTTACGTCGTGTTGCAGCATCAAGCACGACAGAGCTATCTTGCTGATCTTTAACAATGGCACGAATGTGAGGCAGTGCCGTACGCTGCGTTTCTTTAGCATATTGTAAAACACAGCCTGCCGCGCTTAGCCCAAGAGAGCAGTCCTCGACGCCAAAGCCAACTAAATCGCGCGTACCAAACTGGCCGGTCAATTGGCTGCGTGCCGTGTCTAAATCAAACTCCCATATTGGACGGCGTCTTGCACCGCGGCTCACCGATAAGAGATCGGGGTAGGGGAAGTCCTCTGGATACAAGAGTTCGACAGGCTGAGTACGCTGCAATTCCGCCTGCATCTGCTCATAGGTTGTCGGCTCAGTCAGAACGAATCGCCCAGAGGTGATATCTAAGGTTGCAAAGCCAAACTGGTCGTTATCGCACGTCAATGCGGCCACTAGGTTGTCGACGCGTTCACTCAGCAATGCCTCATCAGAGACGGTACCCGGTGTCACGATGCGTACCACCTGGCGCTCAACCGGGCCTTTACTGGTGGCAGGATCACCAATTTGCTCGCAAATGGCAACGGGTTCACCCAATTGCACCAACTTGGCTAAATAGCCTTCCACGGCATGATAGGGCACGCCTGCCATGGGGATCGGTTCACCGCCTGAACTGCCGCGTTTGGTCAACGAAATATCTAATAATTGAGAGGCGCGTTTGGCATCGTCGTAAAAGAGTTCGTAAAAATCTCCCATACGATAAAAGAGCAGCTCTTCAGGATGCTGCGCTTTAAGTTTGAGATACTGTTGCATCATGGGAGTGTGCTTTTCGAGCGCTTGTACTGTCACGACTAGACCTGCAAAATGGAACGTTAAGGGCGTTAGAATACGTGATCGGACCGCAAGGGGTAAAGTTGTGGTGCAGGTTTCTCAACCCAATAAAAAGGAGTGCGCAGTGGATCCTTTATTCTCATTGGCAAAGCGTTTGGGTGATGCCCTATTGGATACAGAATTAACCGTGACTACCGCGGAGTCATGCACCGGCGGCGGTATTGCCTATTGCCTGACCGATGTGCCAGGCAGCTCGCAGTGGTTTCAGCAGGCATGGGTTACCTATAGCAACACCGCAAAGCAAGCATTAGTTCATGTCCCCACGGATTTACTGGCCCAGCATGGCGCAGTGAGCGAGCCTGTGGTCAGCGCGATGGCGGAAGGTGCATTGGCCGAGGCTAACGCAGGATTAGCGATTGCGGTCAGTGGTGTTGCAGGACCGAGTGGTGGTAGCGATGATAAACCGATCGGTACTGTTTGGTTTGCTTGGGCATGGCACAATGGTGAAACGGATAGTGAAGTATGTCATTTTGATGGTGATCGGCGCGCCGTGCGTGAACAAACCATTGAACATGCACTCTCATTTGCGCTACAGCGATTGTCGCCATAATCGGAGGCGTGTCGCATCCGATAGATTTTTTCTAAACAGGGCTAGACACTGTATAAATGGACAGTATACTTAGCCCCATTAATGATAGCTTTTATCTCATAGAGATAGCGTTTTATTTCCTGGAGACCGAAATGGACGATAACAAAGAAAAGGCGCTCGCAGCCGCACTCGGGCAAATCGAAAAGCAATTTGGCAAAGGCTCAATCATGCGTCTGGGTGATGACCGTACCATGGACATCGAAACCGTATCGACAGGCTCTTTGTCTCTGGATATTGCGCTAGGTGCAGGTGGCCTACCATTTGGTCGTATCATCGAGATCTATGGACCTGAATCATCAGGTAAAACGACATTGACCCTAGAAGCCATCGCTGAAGCACAAAAAAAGGGCAAGACTTGTGCGTTTATTGACGCGGAACACGCACTCGACCCAATCTATGCGCGCAAGCTGGGTGTCGATATTGATAACCTGTTGGTGTCTCAGCCCGATACTGGCGAACAAGCTTTGGAAATTGCTGATGCGCTGACGCGTTCCGGGGCCGTTGATATGATTGTTATCGATTCGGTCGCAGCCTTGACGCCAAAAGCTGAGATTGAAGGCGAAATGGGCGACTCCCACATGGGTCTGCAAGCGCGTATGCTGTCACAAGCAATGCGTAAGCTGACCGCCAACATCAAAAACAGCAATACCATGATGGTCTTTATCAACCAAATTCGGATGAAGATTGGTGTGATGTTTGGTAACCCAGAAACGACCACAGGCGGTAATGCATTGAAGTTCTATGCATCGGTCCGTTTAGATATTCGCCGCATTGGTGCGATTAAAGAAGGCGATGAAGTGGTGGGTAACGAAACCCGCGTCAAAGTGGTAAAAAACAAAGTCGCCGCACCGTTTAAACAAGCAGAGTTCCAAATCCTTTATGGTCAGGGTATTAACTTGCAGGGCGAGCTGGTGGATCTGGGTGTGAAACATAAACTGGTAGAAAAAGCCGGAGCTTGGTACAGCTACAAAGGCGATAAAATTGGCCAAGGTAAAGCCAATGCATGTAAATACCTGAAAGAAAACCCCCATATTGCTGAAGAAATTGACACTACCTTGCGTGAGATGTTGCTGCAGCCAGGCCTGAACAACGAAGCTGTAGACGCCAACGTTGAGGCAGATACTGAGGACGAGAAGCTGTAATGGCGGCATCGTGCCAAGAAATAGCGGTGGGCCTGTTGGCTCGCCGCGATCACTCTGTCCACGAGCTAACACAAAAATTGTCTCAACGCGGATTTGATGACGACGCAATTACCCTCAGTATTAATGACTGCTTAGAACGAGGCTGGTTAGATGACGCGCGCTTTGCTACCAGCTTGTTGCGTCAGGGGATTAACAAACACCATGGCTGGTTGCGTATCTGCCAAGATGCGAAACGTAAAGGCATTGATATTGAGCTATTAGCCCGCGCAGAGCAAGACGCTGAAGTGGATTGGTACCTACTCGCCAAAGAAACAGCGATACGTAAGTATGCTGACCTAGATGGCCGTCTTCCTCCTGTTGAGCACAAGGTGAAAGCGAAACGCATGCGTTTTTTACAATCGCGCGGTTTTAACTTTGATCAAATCCAATACGCGCTGAATGACGACGATATCGACCCGCATTTCTAAACCAATCCTACTCTGTCTCTTTTCCCCACGCGATCGGTTGTTTACAATGGCGTAAACAATACGATGCTCCCATCGCGTCATTACCATAACCGGTTGCTAACGCAATATTCGATTATCAGGATTAGCCAATGTATATGAGCACTGATGAGATCCGTACAGCGTTTCTCAAGTTCTTTGAAAGCAAAGGGCACCAGATTGTGCCTAGCTCATCGCTCGTCCCTGCCGACGACCCAACACTGTTGTTCACTAATGCAGGCATGAACCAATTTAAGGACACCTTCTTAGGGGCCGAGAAGCGAGACTACACACGTGCGACCTCAGCACAACGTTGTGTGCGCGCCGGCGGTAAACATAACGACCTTGAAAATGTAGGCTTTACCGCTCGTCATCACACCTTTTTTGAAATGCTCGGTAACTTTAGTTTTGGTGACTACTTCAAAAAAGACGCGATTGCTTATGCGTGGGCGTTTTTGACCGAGACGATCGGTTTGCCAAAAGAAAAACTGTTGGTGACCATTTACCACACTGATGACGAAGCGTTTGATCTTTGGCATAACACCATCGGTGTACCGGCGGATCGCATTGTGCGTATCGGCGATAAAGAAGGCGGAAAGCCGTATGAGTCAGACAACTTCTGGCAAATGGGGGATACCGGACCTTGTGGGCCTTGCAGTGAAATTTTCTACGACCACGGTGAGCATATCTGGGGAGGACCTCCAGGTACGCCTGAAGAAGACGGTGATCGCTTCATTGAGATCTGGAACATCGTTTTCATGCAGTTCAATCGACAAGCTGATGGCACCATGGAGAACCTCCCTAAACCGTCAGTTGATACGGGAATGGGGATTGAGCGTATCGCCGCGATTAAGCAAGGCGTGCACTCCAACTATGAAATTGATGTTTTCCAGCAATTAATTAAGCAAGTGGCTGACATCATCGGAGTTGAAGACCTGACCAATCAGTCTTTGCGTGTGGTCGCTGATCATATCCGATCTTGTGCGTATTTGATTGTCGATGGTGTGATGCCTTCTAACGAAGGGCGCGGCTACGTGTTACGTCGAATTATTCGTCGTGCGGTGCGTCATGGTAATAAGTTAGGCAGCAAAGACACCTTCTTCTACAAGTTGGTGGGGCCGTTGGCCACCATCATGGGCACGGCCGGCGAAGATCTGCGTGCGCAGCAAACCATGGTTGAAAAAGTCCTAAAAATTGAAGAAGACAACTTTAGTCGTACTCTTGAACGCGGCATGTTAATGCTAGAAGAAGCGTTAGATAAAGTGGATGGCGATGAGTTGGATGGCGAGACCGTCTTCAAGCTTTACGATACCTACGGCTTTCCAGCGGACTTAACCAACGATGTCGCGCGTGAGCGCGGCTACCGCATTGATGAAGCCGGTTTTGAAGCGGCGATGGACGCTCAGCGTCAACGCGCGCGCGAAGCCGGTCAATTTGGCACCGATTACAACCAAACGATTAAAGTCGACCACGGCTCTGATTTCTGCGGTTACACAGGCACAGAGGCGAAAGGTCAGATCACTGAGATTTTCGTGGAGGGTGAATCGGTCGACCATCTGGCATCGGGCGATCACGCGGTGGTTATCCTCGACCACACCCCTTTCTATGCCGAAGCCGGTGGTCAGTGTGGCGATACAGGCATCATTGATACCGAGCAAGGGCGTTTCACGGTAACGGATACCCAGAAGATCGGGCAGGCGATTGCTCATTATGGTGCTTTATCCGACGGACAGTTAAGTGTTGGCGCGCAGGCAACCGCGCAAGTCGATACCAAGCGTCGTCATGCGGTGGCCATGAACCACTCAGCCACGCACCTGTTACATGCAGCGCTCCGTGACGTGCTCGGCGATCACATTGCGCAAAAAGGGTCCTTGGTGCGCGCTGATGGTTTGCGCTTTGATTTTTCTCACTTAGAGCCTGTGACTGCCGATGAGCTAAAAGCGGTAGAGCGTATCGTTAATGAGCAAATTCGCGCGAACAATGCAGTACAAACGGAAGTCATGGATATCGACGCTGCGAAACAAAAAGGCGCGATGGCATTGTTTGGTGAGAAATACGACGACGAAGTGCGCGTATTGAGTATGGGCGACTTCTCCATCGAGCTTTGCGGTGGCACGCATGCCAATCGTACCGGCGACATTGGTATGTTCAAAATCGTTTCAGAGGCAGGTATTGCAGCTGGAGTTCGTCGTATCGAGGCCATTACAGGTCAAGCGGCGATAGATAATGTGTACCAAACCCAAGCCGACTACGAGGCCAAATTGGATGAAGTGCATGGCAAAGCTAAAGGGTTGGAGAAGCAAATCCAACAACTGAAGCAAAAGCTCGCAGCACAAGAAAGCGCTGGATTGATTAATCAAGTGCGCGAAATCAATGGCATTAAGATACTGATCAGCCAACTCGATGGGGCAGATAACAAGGCACTGCGTAGTATGGTTGATGATCTCAAAAACCAAATGGGGAGCGGGATTGTGCTTCTCGGCAATGTCGCCAACGATAAAGTAGGCTTGATTGCGGGTGTGACCAAAGATCTCACCGGTACAGTGAAAGCGGGTGAGCTGGTCAATGTTGTCGCGCAACAAGTCGGTGGTAAAGGCGGTGGTCGCCCTGATATGGCGCAAGCGGGTGGTAGCGATGTAAGCGCATTACCCAGCGCGTTAGCCGCTGTCGATGCTTGGCTTGCCGAACGGTTATAATTCGCTAAAAAGCATTTAAGAAAAGTCAAGAAGGTCGCCATGCGCGGCCTTTTTTTGTGATCTAGATTAATAATTGCACTTTTTTTTTGATTCTGTATAGTGCAACGCCTTAGGCGATGTGTCGGTGCTGAGCGGTGATATCGCTTACATTTTATCGCTTTGCTGACCAGTGCAACACTGATTTCTCTTACTCTGTTGTCTCAGATCACGCGCCTTTATGGCTAACGGTATGATGATAAAACAGTAAATTTCTCTGCCCTTTTCTGGATATGGTGTGATAATTCGGCCATAGTGTGAAGTGCGGGTAACAAAACCTCCCGCATTGGCATCACGAGCAGGGAAATAATCCAACGATTGCAGATAGCGAGCCGATACGCTGGCGGGTTATCTGGCTCAGAAACTAATTGAATAAATAAAAGATTGATACTCAAGGAGTAGAAGCATGCTGATTTTGACTCGCCGTGTTGGCGAAACCTTGATGATTGGTGATGAAGTCACCGTCACTGTGTTGGGTGTAAAAGGTAACCAAGTACGTATTGGTGTGAATGCACCGAAAGATGTCTCTGTACACCGCGAAGAGATCTACATGCGTATTCAAGCCGAAAAAGGCGCGCCAGCCGGTAGTCAAAACGACTACTAACAAAGCAAAAGAGGTCGACCAGGGTCGGCCTTTTTTATGGTTGGTTTTCCCATAAAATCAAAATGAAACGGCGATAAAACCAACAATAAAAACACCTGGTGGGTGATAATTGTCCATTTGTTAGTAACAAGGCGACTTTTCCCCGAAAAGTGTTTGACATATATCTGGCTCAAAGTAATATGTGCACCCGCAGCGACGGTGAGGTGGCCGAGTGGCTGAAGGCGCTCCCCTGCTAAGGGAGTATACGGTTTGTAGCCGTATCGAGGGTTCGAATCCCTCCCTCACCGCCATGTTGTTGCAAGCAAGATAGATGCGCGTCCGTAGCTCAGCTGGATAGAGTACCTGGCTACGAACCAGGCGGTCGGAGGTTCGAATCCTCCCGGACGCGCCACTACTTGCGGTGAGGTGGCCGAGTGGCTGAAGGCGCTCCCCTGCTAAGGGAGTATACGGTTTGTAGCCGTATCGAGGGTTCGAATCCCTCCCTCACCGCCATTATCGACAAGCCTGCCTTGTGATAATTGCAGTACTTGTGATAATTGCAGTAAAAGATGTGCGTCCGTAGCTCAGCTGGATAGAGTACCTGGCTACGAACCAGGCGGTCGGAGGTTCGAATCCTCCCGGACGCGCCATCACCTCCATGGAAGACCCGCAACACCGTTCAGGATGAACATAAGATTGACGACACGCGCTCGTAGCTCAGCTGGATAGAGTACCTGGCTACGAACCAGGCGGTCGGAGGTTCGAATCCTCCCGAGCGCGCCATCTTCAATCTATGCAAATCCGTCAGCGCGTCCGTAGCTCAGCTGGATAGAGTACCTGGCTACGAACCAGGCGGTCGGAGGTTCGAATCCTCCCGGACGCGCCATTTTGCATTACCTCTTCCTTCTCCTTATTTCCATTTCGCTATCTTTTCATTGTCACCCAAATCGACTTTTCTGTTTATTATTTTCGCTATCGCTGTTGGACAGCGTGTTGTCATTCTGGAAAAACGCTTTTTCCAAAAATGGCATAGTGCGCCTCTATTAATAGCCAAACCGTCAAAACCCTCTATGTACCAGGACGTTTTATCGCGCGATTAACGGACTTGGACGAGATAAATACGTCTTTTCGAGTGGCGGTTGTTCGCGTGCAATGAGCGCATCATGACCCGTGTTGTCAGGTAACAAAAACACAACACGAGATTGTCATTTATGCGAATTGTTAGTATTTTGAACGCCGATGATGAAATGGCCACCAAGATAAATGAATAATAACGGGCCATCCGCGCATCATTGTCAGTAAGAGTGAGTAACAAGGAAGATAACCATGGATTTAGGCCCGCTTTTAGAACAAGCACTGACGCTGATGTTGACCGGTATGGTTGTAGTGTTTGTGTTTCTTTCTACGTTGATTTTTTTAGTCCACCAACTAGAACGTTTTGGTGACCCGACCCCGCCAGCTGCTGCTAAGGCACCCGCTAAGCCTAACGCACAACCTGCATCGGAAAACGTATCGCCCGATGTCGTTGCCGCGATCACTGTCGCTGTCCAGCAGTACCGCCAACGCCATCGTTGAGTGGTAAGGCACATATAAAAAGGAGTTTGTTATGTCTACGCCGTTAGCTATTACCGATGTGGTATTGCGTGATGCCCATCAGTCGTTGTTTGCCACACGTCTGCGTTTGGACGATATGTTGCCGATTGCCGCCGAGCTCGATCAGATTGGGTTCTGGTCATTAGAAACATGGGGTGGCGCGACCTTTGATGCCTGTATTCGCTATTTGGGTGAAGATCCTTGGGTACGGTTGCGAGAGCTTAAAAAAGCCATGCCAAATACCCCGATGCAAATGCTTTTACGTGGGCAGAATCTTTTGGGTTACCGCCACTACGCCGATGATGTAGTATACAAGTTCGTTGAACGCGCTCATACCAACGGTATGGATGTATTCCGCATCTTTGATGCCATGAATGATGTGCGTAACTTTCAAGCCGCTGTGGGTGCGGCAGTGGACGTAGGTGCCCACGCTCAGGGAACGATTTCTTACACCACTAGCCCTGTGCATACCATGGATACCTGGACCGATTTAGCCAAGCAGTTGGAAGATCTTGGCTGTCACTCTCTGTGCATCAAAGATATGTCCGGTTTGCTTAAACCTTATGAAGCGTATGAGCTCGTGAGCCGCATAAAATCGACCTGTGATATCCCCCTGTCGCTGCATTGTCATGCGACCACAGGGCTATCAACAGCAACGGCGGTTAAAGCGGTAGAAGCGGGGTTAGATGTCCTGGATACGGCCATTTCATCAATGAGCCAAACTTATGGGCATACCCCGACTGAAACCGTTGTTGCGATGCTTGAAGGCACCGAGCGTGAAACTCATCTTGACCTGAATAAACTTGAATCGATTGCGGCTTACTTCCGTACCGTGCGGAAAAAATACGCCCAATTTGAAGGGCAGTTAAAAGGCGTCGACTCACGTATTTTGATCGCGCAAGTGCCCGGCGGTATGTTGACCAACATGGAAAGCCAGCTTAAAGAACAAGGCGCGGCTGACAAAATGGATGAGGTCTTAGACGAAATCCCGCGGGTGCGTGAAGACTTAGGATATATCCCCTTAGTTACGCCGACCTCACAAATTGTCGGATCGCAATCGGTCATTAATGTATTGACCGGCGAGCGTTATAAGAGCATTACTAAAGAGACTGCTGCGCTGTTAAAAGGCGAATACGGAAAAGCCCCCGCACCGGTCAATGCAAAATTACAAGCGCGCGTGCTTGACGGTGAACAAGCGATTACCTGCCGTCCGGCGGATAAATTAGCCCCCGAAATGGAAAACTTGACGCAGGCATTAACCGATAAAGCGTCGACAGAAGGTGTGAGTTTGGCGGAAGAGACGATTGACGATGTCCTCACTTACGCCTTGTTCCCACAAGTGGGTTGGAAATTCCTCCAAAATCGTGGCAATCCTGATGCGTTTGAACCGGTACCCACCGGAGACTCCACGCCGCCAGCAACGCCCGCGGCGAGCCCAGCGAGCCAAGTTGAGGTTGAAACTTACAGCGTGCGCGTTAATGGCCAGGTGTATCAAGTGGATGTCGGTCCCGATGGCGCACTAGGCGCGATCCAAACTGCTAACGATGTCGACAATGCGCCTACAGCACCGCGTGCCCCGGTGTCACAGCCGGCATCTACCCACGCAGAGCCAGTCACCGCACCGTTAGCGGGTAATATCTTTAAAGTCATGGTGACCGCCGGTGAGCATATACAAGAAGGTGACGTTCTGATCATCCTAGAAGCGATGAAAATGGAAACCGAAGTCAGGGCTGCGCATGCTGGCACTGTCCAAGATGTACAAGTAAAAGAAGGCGACGCCGTGACTGTCGGCATGCCGCTTTTACATTTAGGATAAGAGGGCAGCATGGAAGGATTAATGATCCTGTGGTCGGAAACTGGACTGGCGAATTTCCAGTGGCCACAGCTGGTGATGATGGCCGTCGGTTGTCTGCTGCTCTTTCTTGCGATCCGACGTGGGTTTGAGCCTTTGCTTCTGTTGCCCATCGGGTTTGGGGCAATCTTGGCGAATATTCCCAACGCGGGTTTTAACGAGCCGGGCGGTTTGTTGTATTACGTCTACCATGTCGGGATTGATACGGGGGTTTTCCCGTTATTGATCTTTATGGGAGTGGGGGCGATGACCGACTTTGGTGCCTTGATTGCTAACCCGCGTACCTTGCTTTTAGGGGCGGCGGCGCAATTTGGCATTTTTGCTACCTTGTTCGGTGCTATCTTGCTCAACTTGGTCCCAGGCATGGAATTTAGCCTTCAAGATGCAGCATCAATTGCGATTATTGGTGGTGCGGATGGGCCGACGGCCATCTTCTTGGCTAGCCGACTATCGCCGGATCTTCTTGGCGCGATTGCAGTCGCGGCCTATAGTTACATGGCGTTGGTGCCAATTATTCAACCGCCGATCATGAAGTTGTTCACCTCGCCACAAGAACGCCAAATTGAAATGAAACAGCTGCGTCATGTCTCGAAAACGGAGAAAGTGCTGTTTCCTTTAGCGGTCTTGATGATGACGATCTTATTCTTACCCTCCGCAACGCCCTTGGTTGGTATGTTTTGTCTGGGCAATCTGATGCGTGAGTGTGGCGTCGTCGATCGGTTATCGAGTACTGCGCAGAATGAGTTGATCAACATTGTGACCATTTTCTTGGGGCTTGCCGTTGGTTCCAAGCTAGAAGCGGATAAGTTTCTTCAGTTTGAAACCTTGGGGATCTTGGTGCTCGGAGCGGTCGCGTTCAGCATCGGCACCGGAACGGGCGTCTTAATGGCGAAGCTGCTTAACCGGTTTAGCCGCGATCCTATCAACCCACTGATTGGCGCGGCCGGCGTCTCTGCCGTGCCAATGGCTGCGCGCGTGGTGAATAAGGTTGGACTGGATGCCAATCCACATAACTTCCTGCTGATGCATGCGATGGGACCGAATGTGGCTGGCGTGCTTGGCTCGGCTGTCGCAGCGGGGATATTGCTGGCGTTAGTCGGATAGCCGTGCGATGTGAATGTAGAGACAAACCGTAGCAAAAACAAAACACGTGAACAGTGAAAAGAAAACAGCGGCAGGCATTGAGTCTGTCGCTGTTTTTGTTAAGACTAGGGGTTTACGCGTTGCGATGACCCTGTGCTTTTTTATTATCTGCGCTATCAAATTTATTACCTGCGCCATGAAAGCATAATGGCATGCGAAAGGAGTCAATATGTCGAATAACTTGTCTCTTGCGATTACCGAATTCGGTGCGCCAGAGGTTCTCTCCCCAGTAAACCGTGCTATCCCCTCACCGTCGGAAGAGCAGGTGTTAATTCAGGTAAAAGCCGCGGGCGTGAACCCAATCGATGCTAAAACCCGTGCCGGACTGGGTTGGGCGGCGGAACATAACCAAGATAAGCTGCCTTGGGTACCCGGTTACGATGTGGCCGGTGTGGTGGTGGCAAACGGCACCAACGAAAGTAAGTTTGATGTGGGTGATCGCGTGGCAGGAATGATTGGTTTCCCGACCGAGGGAGGGGGATATAGCCAGTATGTGGCTGCCGACGCCGGACTGCTTTCCACGGTACCACCCAGTGTCCCAATGGTGGATGCTGCCGCGGTACCACTTGCCGGGCTCACGGCGTGGCAAGCGCTCGAGCATGTCAAACTCACCCGTGACGAAAAAATACTGATTTTGGCGGGGGCCGGGGGAGTGGGCCACCTTGCGGTACAATTAGCAGTAAGAACGGGGGCTCAGGTGTATGCGACAGCATCGCCGGGCAACCATGAATTTTTGCGCCAGCTGGATGCGAAACCGATAGACTATCACCAGGCACATTGGGCGACAGCGCAGGGCGAGTTTGATGTACTGATTGATTTGGTCGGTGGCGATACGGGCATTGAAGCACTTGCGAGCCTAAAAACCGGTGGACGTGTGGTCACTGTGCCGACCAATACACGTGATATGATCACCGCTGCTGCGGCCGAGCGAGGATTAAAAGCCACGGGGATGCTGGTTGAGCCCAACACCTGGCAAACTCAGCGCTTGCTTGACATGCTTGATCAAGGCGAGCTTCATATTGATATTGCCGCTGTCTACCCTCTAGAACAAGGGGCGCAAGCCCATAAAGCGCTCGAGTCTGGTCATACACGCGGTAAGCGAGTATTAGAAATGCCGTCGTCGTAACAACCATGGACGACTGGTCGGCGCTGGCGACACTGTTTGTCACCAGCTTTTTGAGTGCCACTTTGTTGCCAGGTGGCTCAGAAGCGAATTTGGTTTACTTATTAACTCAGCAACAGTTTGCTGATGGCGTAATTGTAGCTATTGCGACCGTCGGAAACACCCTTGGAGGCATGACCAACTACGCCATCGGCCGTTGGATTCCGGATTATCAGCCGCACCAACGCTGGCATCGTCGTGCGCACTTGGGACTACAACGTTATGGTTATGCGGCTTTATTATTGAGTTGGGTCCCCATCATTGGCGACCCTTTGTGCGTGGTCGCCGGTTGGCTACGTTTGCGTCAATCATGGTGTTGGGCGGTTATCTTTATTGCCAAAGCATCGCGTTACATGGTTATTGTTTGGTCATTTAATTGGGTCACTGGGTAGGAATCATCATATGCAACGCTTATTGTTCGTCGCTGTTCTCGTTTTATCCGTTCTGACAGGGTGTCAGCGACTGGAAACATCGCCTCCTGCAACGCCAAAGGGGGTGACCTGGATAAAAACAGTCTCGCCACCACCGGGCAGTGCCCAAGTGCCTTATCAACAGTTTACGCTCGATAACGGGCTGACTGTTTTGCTGCACCAAGACCACTCCGATCCCTTAGTCAGTGTCGACATGCGCTATCATGTTGGCTCTGCGCGTGAGGAGCCTGGCAAATCCGGCTTTGCGCACTTTTTCGAACATATGATGTTTGAAGGCTCAGAGCACGTTGACGATCATGGTAAGCGTATCAAAGAAGTCGGTGGCTATAACAATGGCTCGACCAACCGCGATACTACCCAGTATTATCAAACGGTGCCGGCTAATGAATTAGAACGTGTACTTTGGTTAGAATCCGATCGCATGGGTTTTCTGTTGGATGCCGTGTCGCAGCGTAAGTTTGAAGTGCAGCGTGATACGGTGAAAAACGAGCGAGCCTTTCGGATAGACAATGTTCCCTATGGCCGCGTTAACGAAACCATTAATCAAGCGCTATACCCCGAAGGTCATCCTTATTCATGGCCGGTGATTGGTTACGTGGAAGATTTAGACCGCGTTGATGTCGATGACCTCAAGCAATTCTTCTTACGTTGGTACGGTCCCAACAATGCCACCTTGACCATTGGTGGGGATATTGATGTACAACAAACCTTAGCGTGGGTGAAAAAGTACTTTGGTGACATCACGCAAGGGCCAACTATCCCCGCGGCAGACCCTCAGCCTGTCACACTGGAAGCCGATCGATTTGTCACTTTAGAAGATAAAGTGTCGCAGCCTGTTTTGATCATGAGCTTCCCCACCAGTACGCCTGAGACAGACACCAGTACGCGTCTGAGTGTCCTGGCCAATGTGTTGGGACAAGGGCGAGATAGTGTCCTTTACCAATCATTGGTGCAAACGGGAAAACTGCTTAGTGCAGGCGCATCGCATCAGTGCGGTGAGCTTGCATGCACCTTCGAGATCTATGGTGTCGGCAGTCAAGATCAGTCGTTAGCTGAGGTGCGCACGCTACTGCGCCAGAGCATGGCGACATTTGCGGCGCAAGGCGTTGACCAAGACGACATTAGCCAAATCAAAGCCATGGTAGAAGCGGATAACATTTTTGCCCTACAAAGCGTCGATGGCAAAGTAGAACAACTGGCCAGTGACTATACGTTACATGGCGACGCAAGCATACTGACACAACGCCTAGCCCGTTTGGATGCTGTAACGCCTCAAAAGGTGATGGACAGTTATCAACAGTGGGTAAGCAATCAACCTGCGGTTAACCTCAGTGTGGTGCCTGAAGGGCGTCAAGATTTGGTCGCTCATCCGGCAAACTTTGTCTATCAGCGCCCTGATTATCGCCACGTCGCTAGCCAAAATAATGCGGATACACTGGCGTTACGCAACACGCCTGAACGCTTTGACCGCAGCCTGATCCCGCCCCCGAATGGAAGCGTGACTGTCCATGTTCCTACTATTTATCGCGCGGAGCTCGACAATGGTATTCACCTGGCAGGCACCGTCAGTCGCGAGACCCCCACGGTGACCTTGCAACTTCGCTTGCCGGCAGGTGTGTTGATGGAGCCGAATGATAAGCGTGGTATCGCCGAGCTCACGGCTAGTATGATCACAGAAGGCGGCGCGGGAATGTCGGCCGCGGAATTAACCCAAGCGCTAGATAAGCTTGGCAGTCAGATGAGTGTTAATCCAGAGGCTTATCATACGACATTGACCGTGACATCCTTGAAAAAGCATCTGGGAGAGACGCTTCAATTAGTGAATAAGGTGATCAGTGCACCGACGTTTGCGGAGCAAGATTTTGAGCGGCTCAAAAAACAAGCATTAGAGGGAATGGCGTCACGCGCCGACGATGCGGGCTGGTTGGCAGATCAGGCTATCAGCCAATTGCTTTATCAAGATGCAACCTTCCGTGCCCCGCAAGGTGGTGTGGCAGAAGACGTTGCCGCACTCACCCTTGCCGACGTTAAACGCTTTTATCAACAGCATTATGTGTTGAAAGAAAGTCAGCTTGTCGTGGTGGGTGATTTGTCCCGTGAGCATGCGATCAATCTCGCTAACCGGATTCAACCTTGGCAACCGACTCCTGAGGGGCATGCTCAAGTAGCAAGGCCCGTGCCTCGAGACGAAAAAAGTCCACAAATTTGGTTAGTGGATAAACCACAAGCGCCACAAACCAGTATTCGTATGATACGTCATGGCATGCCTTACGACGCAACCGGCCCCATGTTTAAAACCCGCTTAGCTAACTTTAATCTCGGCGGAAACTTTAATGCCCGCATCAACCAAAACTTACGCCAAGATAAAGGTTACACCTACGGCGCCCACAGTGCTGTGTATGGTGGTCGTCAAACTGGGACCATTGAAGTCGGTGCCGATGTGCGTGCGGATGCCAGTGCCGAGGCCATTAAAGAGCTTTGGAAAGAAATGGCCCACGCGCACGAAAATGGATTTACTGAGCAAGAGCTTGCCTATTTACGTCAATCGAGCGGCCAGCAGGATGCACTCAATTATGAAACACCGTGGGAAAAAGCGGGCTTGATTGCGCACATTGAGGCGTTTAATTTGGATGACGACTATCGTAAAGCCCAAAAAGCCATGCTGTATTCACTGACACGCCAACAACTAAATGCCCAAGCATCGCGCTGGTTCGATCCTAACGACTACCAAATCATCGTGGTTGGCGATGCAGAGCGTTTGGAAGGGGATCTGCGTCAACTTGGCTTGCCAGTCAATAGGCTGGCGTTAGATTACCGTTAATACCGGTTGGATAAACTTACCCCGCTGCGTGATGGCTTTTGAGCAATAGCTTGTTTATATTGACCGCCACGCAGCATACAAATAAGAGATACATTTTGACTGATTTCACCCAGCGGTTAGCGCGTTTAGCGCAAAACCCAGACGCATTAAAGGGGATAGCCCGAGGGCTCGAGCGTGAAGCACTTCGTATTACACCGAATGGTCACTTAGCGCAAACTGCGCACCCAGACGCACTTGGCGCCGCATTGACGCATCGTTGGATTACCACCGATTTCGCCGAGTCGTTATTGGAATTTATTACCCCAGTCAACACCTCGGTGAAAGGGATGTTAGACGAGTTGCAGGATATTCATCGTTTTACCTATCAACAGATGGATGATGAACAGCTCTGGCCGATGTCAATGCCTTGTGTGGTCGCATCGGAAGACGATATTACTTTGGCGCAATATGGCAGCTCGAATATTGGTCGGATGAAAACGCTTTATCGGCAGGGACTCAAGCACCGTTATGGCAGTGTGATGCAAGTGATCTCGGGCGTGCATTTTAATATCTCACTCCCTGAGGCGTTTTGGCAGCACCTGTATCACTCAGAGACCGTTAGCCAAGCTGCGGTGACACAAGGCTATTTTGATTTGATCCGTAATTACTACCGCCATGGTTGGATGATCCCTTACCTGTTTGGTGCATCACCGGCTTTGTGTGGATCCTTTATCAAACATACTGACAGTCCGCTGGCGTTTGAGCATATGCCATCGGGAACCTGTTACTTGCCGTATGCAACGTCCCTGCGTTTGAGTGATTTAGGCTATACCAACAACGCCCAAGCCGACTTGAAAATAGGCTTTAATACATTAGAGCAATATTTAGAAGGATTACGTCGCGCTATTCGTACCCCTTCGCAGCAATTTGCACAGTTGGGGATTCGTGACGGTGAAACCTATCGACAACTCAATACCAATATGCTGCAAATTGAGAATGAGCTTTATGCTCCGATTCGACCAAAGCGTAATGCGGAAAGCGGCGAAAAGCCGACCGAAGCACTAAGCCGCGGCGGAGTAGAGTACATAGAAGTCCGCTCACTAGATGTGAATCCTTACAGCCCTATTGGCATTGAAGAAGATCAAGTGCATTTTCTCGATTTATTTGTGTCTTGGTGTGCGTTATCGCCCTCCGACCCCATGTCCGATCCGGAACTGAATTGCTGGCGGGATAACTGGAATAAAATTGTACTTGAAGGGCGAAAACCCGGCTTAACCTTAACCACAGGGTGCAATGGCGGTACCTTAACTCAGGCCGAGTGGGGACGTCAGGTGATGGCAGAGCTGAAACAATTAGCCAAAGTGATGGACCAGACCGTTGGTGATAGCCGCTATGAGCGCGTATGCGACAAAATGATTGCGTGTTTTGATAACCCCGAACTAACCTTATCAGGGCGTGTGCTGGCAGACGTGATTGCGCAAGGCGGAATTGGTGGTGTTGGCCTAAGCTTGGCGAGTGAGCACAAGAAGGCATTGGCTGATGTGCCGTATCAGGTTCACAGTGATGTCGACTTTCTCCGAGAAGCCGAAGACAGTATGGCACGTCAAAAAGCGGTAGAAGCCAGTGACACACAAAGCTTTGAGCAGTTTCTAAACGCTTATTTCAAAGATGTGCCGATGGCCGAAAGCTGGTAACTGGAATAATGGCGATGAGCAGGACGCGTATTCTCAACCGATTAGGGATAATCACCGCCATGATATTGTTACCCGGGTGTGCGACGCCGCCACCGGATAACCCCAGCAATGTCTGTGCGATTTTCGAGCAAAATCCTGACTGGTTTGAGGCGGCCGTCGAGATGGAAGACAGCTGGGGGACGCCTATTCAGGTCGCGATGGCATTTGTGAAGCAAGAAAGCGCGTTCGTTCACGATGCTTTGCCTCCACGTGACTATGTATTAGGCATTTTACCCTGGGGGCGAGTGAGCAGCGCATATGGTTATGCGCAAGCACAAGATCCCGCGTGGTCAGACTATCAAAAAGCCACAGACAATGGCGGCTCTCGCACCGACTTTGCCGATGCGTTACAGTTTATAGGCTGGTACACATCAGAAACGCATCGTCAGCTTGGGGTGTCGCAATGGGATGTTTACCGGCAATATTTAGCTTACCATGAAGGAAGAGGCGGATTTCAACGTGGCTCATTTGAGCGAAAACCTGGGCTCAAACGGGTGGCGCGTAAAGTCGAACAACAAGCAAAGGACTACGGTTGGCAGCTAAAAGGGTGCCGGCAACGACTAGAAGACAATCTGAGCTGGTGGCCATTTTAAGGCCGCAGTGATGAATGAAGGAGGAAAGATGCCACTACTAGATAGCTTCACGGTTGACCATACCCGCATGAATGCACCGGCGGTAAGGGTCGCAAAAACCATGCAAACGCCCAGCGGTGACACCATCACTGTGTTTGATTTGCGTTTTTGTCGTCCCAATGAACAGCACTTAACCGAAAAAGGGATCCATACCCTGGAGCACCTTTTCGCTGGCTTTATGCGCAATCATCTGAATAGTGACAAGGTGGAGATCATCGATATCTCGCCGATGGGCTGCCGCACCGGTTTTTATATGAGCTTGATTGGCGAGCCCCAAGAGTCGGAGGTTGCTAAAGCATGGGAGCTTGCGATGGAAGATGTCCTTATTGTTCCTTCGCAAGATAAAATTCCGGAGCTTAACGAATATCAATGTGGTACTTATGAGATGCATTCGTTGAATGAAGCCAAAGATATTGCTCGTGCAATCATAGATGCAGGTGTGACCGTCAACAAAAATGATGATCTATCGCTGCCCGAATCGATGTTGCAAACGTTGCGCGTCGATTAAAACGCGGCCAGTCATCCCTCTGCGGTAACACTGCCTTCTGTGTTACCGCCCCCTCCCGATTTGAGTGTTCTTTTCATTATTTTTGTCTCAATAGCTAGATAAACCCAAGAGAAGTGTAGGCGTCGTTGCAGCTTTTTTGCCTGTTCAAGCACGCTTCTGCATTTTGTCGCTGCGTATTCGCCTGGGTTTCGCTAAGCTGACAACTGAAATCGACCATCAAAAAAGGCTGTGAAACCCAAAGTGAGTTTACGCACAAGACATCATATTCGCCCCATCAGTATGTATCATTACCTGCTAGGTATCATGTTGTTGGTGACGGTGCCGAGTGCGCAAGCGTCGTTAAATGGCTATTGGTCATATGACGAGTTTCTTGCACGGTATCCTGAGCAAAAAGCGCTGACGGCAACACTCGATAAACAAGTGCAAGCCGATCCGGCGCCAATGCAACGTGCGTTGGCACCGATAAAAATTTCAGTGGTCGTGCCGGGTCAACAAATCTCTGATTATTGGCAGCGTAATGTGCGAGCGTTCGAACGTCGCTTACAAGCGCTTAATATTCCTTATCAGTTAAAAGAAGTCACAACACGACCGAACAACGACATACGAGAACAAAGTGCGTCTTTGTATGCGGCGCTGCGTGACGGTGCCGACTATCTTGTGTTTACCTTAAACAGTGTTCGTCACCGTAAGTTTATTAATCATGTGCTATCACAGAAAAAAACCAAGCTCATATTGCAAAATATCACCACACCGGTAAAAGCGTGGCAAGGTAATCAGCCTTTTCTCTACGTGGGCTTTGACCATCAGCGCGGCAGTCAGCTACTGGCTGATTATTATCAAACGCGTTATCCGAAAGGGGCAAATTACTCGGTGTTGTTTTTTTCTCAAGGTTATGTGAGTGATGCACGTGGGGACACTTTTATTGAAACCATGAGTCGCCATGGTGATAGTCAATTGGTCTCGGCTTATTACACCAAAGGTGACCAACATTCTGGTTATCAGGCAGCCAAAGCCATGTTAAACAATAATCCGCAACTCGACTTTATTTATGCTTGTGCGACGGATGTGGCGTTTGGAGCAATCAAAGCGCTTGAAGAGTTGGGAAGAGAGGAAGTTGGCGTGAACGGCTGGGGAGGTGGGTCCGCTGAACTGGATGCTGTCATGTCAGGACAATTAGACGCAACCGTGATGCGTATGAACGATGATACCGGGGTGGCGATGGCTGAAGCCATCAAACGCGACCTACAACAAAAAGCTGTGCCTGTTGTATATTCAGGTCGGTTTAACGTCGTCACTCAATATGATGATCCGGATCGAATAGAAAAACTTAAGCAACATGCATTTAGATACTCGGATTAGATCATGCCCACCCTTGGTTCACCTAAATTATCACTCTCGCAATTACTGACTCGCTTGATTGTGGTCTTCTTCTTATGTGTGACCGCGGGCGTTTACATACAAAGTTACCAGTTGACCTTAGCGGGGATTAATCAAGAGATTAGCCGTACTTTGGCACAAACTTCTCGTCTATTGCAAAACGTCTTTGATAGTCGCTTAACGGCACTGCAAATTCACCAAAATACCAATGCTGCAAGTATGACACTTCAGTCACTGGTCGCCAGTGAAGACAGTGACGCACTTGATGACTATTTTATCGAACAAGAGCAACAAGATGTTGCAAATACCCCTGACTTTCGTTTTATCGCTAAAGACGACCGTGTGTTATGGCATGATGGCAGTAGCTTGTTTCACGGTATTGATAATGAGGGGTTGGATCAGCTGCGTTTGCAATTACGAAGTATTAATCGTTGGGCCTTAACCACTGTCACCACGGATACAGAGCAAGGTTATTTACTGATGCGGAAAACGCCGATCGTTTTTCAATCAAACGGTAAACTCGGCGGATATTTGTATGTGGTCGTGATGCTGAATGGCAACTTTTCGTTTGTGAAAAGTTTGCAGCGTGCCAGTGACACTCAGGCGGTATGGCTATCGGCAGACAATGCAACCTTAGCATCTACTCTTAGTGGTAACGATGACATAGGCAAGGCGTTAACGTTGCCGAGCGAGGAGAGCAGTCAAGCGTTTCGGCACTATTTAGTG
Organism: Salinivibrio sp. AR640; assembly: GCF_001995405.1. Lineage (NCBI taxonomy): Bacteria > Pseudomonadati > Pseudomonadota > Gammaproteobacteria > Vibrionales > Vibrionaceae > Salinivibrio > Salinivibrio sp. AR640. Next base: position 79,775 of record NZ_MUFD01000007.1, read on the forward strand.
AGCCAATCCAAGCTTCGCATCGGCGGTGAGCCGACCAAAATTTCATTGTTATCGGCGCAACGTAATGACAATGTTGTCACATTACAGCGGCAAATGGGCATCAACTTATTACTCACTACCCTAATTATTATTATCGCTGCTTTTTGGGTCAATCGTTTTGTGAAAACCCGGGTTGCGGATTCGCTCGATAGGCTAATGCGATATAGTCAAGGGGCGCGATCACGTCAACGTACCTTGCCGTTTGCCGGATCCGATATTGAAGAGTTTAATCACATCGGCAAAACTCTAGAGTCGACTTTTCATGCGCTGCACGAGAAAGAGCGCTCCCTACAAGATTTATTTGATTACGCGCTATCACCGATTATTGTTTGGGACACGGACTTTGCTATCACCCGTATCAATCCAGCAGCCAAGTTAAAGCTGAACTATGACGAACAAATCCATGCCTCAAGCTGGTTGTATGATCAGTTTATGTATGCCATCTCTCCTCATCTAAAGCGCGCGGTTAATGGGACCATCCTCAAAGGGGTCAATATTGAGATTGACCGTCGCGTTTACCGATGGAATCTTGCACCTTTAATGGTTGATAACCAAGTCAAAGCGGTGATCGGCCAAGGTCAAGAAATTACATCTCTTATCGAAGCCGAGCAACAAAGCCAGCGAGCCAAAGAAGCAGCGGAAGCCTCCGCGCGCGCTAAATCAGAGTTCTTAGCCAAGATGAGCCATGAAATACGCACGCCGCTTAACGGCATTTTGGGGATCACGCAAATATTAAATGATAGAGCCGAGGATAAGGCACAAAAAGACCTACTTGGTAGTTTATACCAAAGTGGTGAGCACTTACTCACAGTACTCAATGATATCCTCGATTTGTCTAAGATTGAACAAGGTAAAATGACCATCGAGTATGGGGAGTTTTATCTCCAAGATATCATTCGCACGGTGGAGAATATTTACACACCGCTTTGTGAAAGCAAGTCTATCTTATTGAATATCGATGCACCGATTGCGGCTGATACCATGGTGCGCTCGGATCAGTCCCGCCTCACACAAATCTTATTCAACCTAATGAGTAATGCGATAAAATTTACTCATGCAGGGCAGGTTGGGCTGACGGTCACCCTAGCGCAACGTGAAGTAGAAAAAACAGACGAGAATGAAAATTCGTCAGATCAATCTACATTGCGTCAATCTACATTGCGTCTCGTAGTGAGTGATACCGGGATAGGAATGAACCAGCAGGCGCTTGAGTCTTTGTTCGATCCCTTTGTACAAGCGGATTCCAGTGTGACGCGGACTTATGGTGGTAGCGGCCTGGGCCTGTCGATTGTTAAAAGTCTATTAGACTTACTGGAAGGTGACATTGATGTGACCAGTGAGCCAGATAAAGGCAGCCGCTTTGTGGTCGAGGTGCCGCTCACCTTGGTGGACAATAAACCGGCCAAGGCGCCAGAAAACGTGCCTTTCGATCCTGTGTCGCTCGGCATCAAGCGCGTCTTATTGGTTGAGGATAATAAGATTAATGCTATGGTCGCCCAAGCATTTTGCCATAAATATCATATTGAGGTGGAGTGGGTGAAAGATGGAGAACAAGCATTAGCGCGCCTTCAGCAAGTGCAGTATGACTTGGTGTTGATGGATAACCATATGCCCAATCTTGGTGGCGTGGAAGCAACGCAGGCCATACGGCAAACGCTCGGGTTAAGTGTCCCCATCTACGCTTGCACGGCCGATGCGTATGGCAGCGTGCATGACGCTTTTTACCAAGCAGGCGCGGATTACATCATCGTCAAACCGATTAAAGAAGCCAGCTTTATCGAGGCGCTCCGCCACTTAAAACTCCGCCACTTAAAACATGGCGCACACGCTGACTCATGAGTGTGAGAGTTAACGTTGTGCGCTGCATGGTCTAAACACTAATATTGGCGTCGGGTTGGTCTGTAGGGAGGACTTTGACTTGCTTGATCATATTGTCGGCAACATCGACAATTTCAATATGGTGACCATCAATTTCAATGCTCAAGCGGCTTTTAGGGATATCCTCCAAGTGCTCGAGAATTAAACCATTGAGGGTACGGGGGCCGTCAGTGGGTAAGGTCCAGTTAAGACTCTTATTCAAATCGCGAATATTGGCGCTACCTTCAATCAAATAGCCACCATCGGTCAATGACGTAATCTCTTCGGCCAAGCTCGGTGATAAAGAGGTGGTAAACTCACCCACGATCTCTTCGAGAATGTCTTCTAACGTCACCAGGCCAATCATGTCGCCGTATTCGTCTACCACTAAGCCGATACGTTGCTTATTACGCTGAAATTTAAGCATTTGTACGTTCAGTGGCGTGCCTTCCGGAATAAAATAGACTTCATCGGCGGCGCGAAGCAGCGTCTCTTTATTAAATTCGTTTTTCTCAACCATCAGGCGATAGGCTTTGCGGACGCGCAGCATCCCAACCACCTCGTCGATGGTATCGCGATATAACACCATTCTTCCATGCGGGGCATGCGTGAATTGGCGCATGATGGACTTCCAGTCATCATTGATATTAATCCCAGTGATCTCATTGCGTGGCACCATGATGTCATCCACGGTCACCTCCTCAAGCTCTAGGATTGATAGCAACATATGCTGGTGACGACGAGGGATCAAGCTACCGGCTTCGTTGACAATGGTCCGCAGCTCTTCGGTGCTTAGATTATCCTTGCCGTCGGCTTTAGCGCCTATTCCTAACAAGCGCAAAAAACCATTGGTGATAAAGTTCACCAGGCTAACAAGCGGATAAAACACCTTCATTAGGATGGTGAGCAAATGGCTGCTAATAAACGATACGCGCTCTGGATAAAGAGCAGCCAGCGTTTTGGGCGTGACTTCGGCAAACACCAGGATCACCATCGTTAACACACCGGTTGCGATCGCAATCCCTGCGTCGCCATACAAACGTAACCCTAGGACGGTCGCGATTGAAGAGGCAAGAATATTTACCAGGTTATTACCGATCAGAATAAGCCCAATCAATCGGTCTGGCCGAGCAAGCAGTTTTTCGACCCGCTTAGCGCCACTGTGGCCTGATTTAGAGAGGTGGCGCAACCGGTACCGATTAAGTGCCATCATGCCTGTCTCAGACCCGGAAAAATAACCGGAAATGACGATAAGCAATACCAAAAGGGAAATTAATATTCCCGTCGATATGTCGTCCAACGAACTGTTCCTTACGTTTGTTTTAAAATCAGAGCGTGTGCTCGAGGGTTTACGCTAAATGCGCGTAATCAATAGCCTGCAATCAATATCTCACGAACAAACCGGCTACCAAAGTAGGCCAGAGTAAGGAGAAACGCGCCCACGATACTAAACCAGACCACCCGACGTCCACGCCAGCCGGACTGATAATGTCCCCAAAGGAGTACACCATAGACTCCCCAAGCGGCCATCGAGAGGAAGGCTTTGTGCGCTTTTCCTTGCGCGAACATGTCATCGACAAAGACAAAACCAGAGATTAGAGTGAGTGTTAATAATACTTGTCCGACTAAAATGATGTTGAAAAGCTGACGCTCCACCATCATTAAAGGAGGAACATTATGATTAATCACCTGGCGCTTTTTGTGTTTGAGCTGATAATCCAGCCAAGCCAATTGCAATGCGTACAGGGTAGCAATCATCAATGTTGAGTATGAAAACAGAGCCAGAGAAATGTGTAATAGCACCTCTGGGTGTGATTCAAGATGCGTAATAAAGGCACCGGGCAGCAGGGTCGCGCTCGCAAGGTTTAGTCCTGCAAAGGCATAAACCACCGGCAGCAAGAACCATAGCCGCAATCGGAAAATTAGCCCGGTCGTCATCATCGCAATGATAAAACTCACCAAAGAGGCGACGTTAAGCATGCTAAGATTCTGCCCGCTTCCTGATAAAATCAGATCTTTGAGCAGATAAGCATGTAACGCCAGCGCAGCCAGTGCGGTGAAAAAGACCGGCTTCGCACTAATTTGATTGTTGCTGGACAAGCCGGGGATGATCTGCAAAATGGCGGCCAGATAAAGCAGTGATGCCAACAAGGCTGTCAGAATTTCCATCGTCACCGATCAGTCAGTTAATCAATAAGAATGAAGGTGTGAGTATACCTTGCCTCAATCTCTGTCGCTATCGATACATGCAAGTGATGGGGGGATTGCGGTATAATCTCAGTAATTTCGCGACAGCGATTGCACCCAGATGAAAAATCATGGGCCAATAGGACGAGTGGGCGAGTAACGCATGTTTGAAAACTTATCAGAACGTTTATCCCGGACGCTCAAAAATGTGAGCGGCCGTGGGCGATTAACGGAAGACAATATCAAAGAAACCCTGCGCGAAGTGCGTATGGCGCTACTGGAAGCCGATGTCGCGCTCCCTGTGGTTCGTGATTTTGTTAAACGCGTCAAAGAACGCGCCGTTGGCATTGAAGTCTCTAAAAGCCTGACCCCAGGGCAAGAGTTTATCAAGATTGTTCAAGCTGAGCTTGAAGCGGTGATGGGCGACGCCAATGAAAAATTGGATCTTGCGGCGCAGCCGCCCGCAGTGATTTTGATGGCGGGCTTGCAAGGGGCGGGTAAAACCACCAGTGTGGGTAAGCTGGGTAAGATGCTTACCGAGCAAGAAAAGAAAAAAGTGTTAGTGGTGTCTGCCGATGTGTATCGCCCGGCGGCGATCAAACAGTTGGAGACCTTGGCTAGCGAAGTGGGGGTTGATTTTTTCCCGTCCAGCACTGACCAAAATCCAGTCGATATTGCTCAATCCGCGGTTGAGCACGGCAAGCTAAAATTTTATGACGTAGTGATCGTCGATACGGCGGGTCGTTTGCATGTCGATGACGCCATGATGGGCGAAATCAAAGACGTTCACCGCGCGATCAACCCCGTTGAAACCCTGTTCGTAGTAGACGCCATGACAGGCCAAGATGCGGCGAACACCGCCAAAGCCTTTAACGATGCATTGGCATTGACGGGTGTGGTTCTGACCAAGGTTGATGGTGACGCCCGAGGTGGTGCCGCACTGTCGGTGCGTCATATCACCGGTAAACCGATTAAGTTCTTGGGTGTGGGTGAAAAAACAGACGCACTTGAGCCTTTCCATCCTGACCGGGTGGCATCCCGTATCTTGGGGATGGGCGACATGCTGTCGCTTATCGAAGATCTCGAGCGTAATGTCGATCAAGACAAAGCCGAGAAAATGGCCAAGAAGTTCAAGCAGAAGAAAGGCTTCGACTTGGCCGATTTTCGTGATCAGCTTGAGCAGATGAAGGGCATGGGTGGCATGATGGGCATGATGGATAAGCTGCCTGGCATGTCCAATGTGCCTGATAACGTGAAAGATAACGTTGATGATAAAATGTTCTTGCAGATGGAAGCGATCATTAACTCGATGACACCGCGTGAGCGCCAGCGTCCAGAAATCATCAAAGGGTCACGCAAAAAGCGGATTGCCGCCGGTTCAGGCACCCAGGTGCAAGACGTCAACCGCTTGCTTAAGCAGTTCACCCAAATGCAGAAGATGATGAAGAAAATGCAAAAAGGTGGCATGCGCAATATGATGCGCCAAATGAAGGGCATGATGCCACCCGGTGGTGGCCCCGGCGGCCCTGGCGGATTCATGGGTTAATCCGATTCGATATTTTGCTTGTCAGCCCAGTGCTAGCAGGCTTGATAACTCGCTGTGAGGCTGGGGACAGCTGGTGGAAATTTGACTAAACCAGTTGCATTCACAGCAATAAAGAGTAAAATTCCCGAGCTTTATTTTGGCACGAGGCCCCGCATTGCTTACGCGAAACGGGGCCAATTTTATTAAGTAATGCAAATGAGGACGATATGGTAACCATTCGTTTGGCACGTCATGGCGCGAAAAAACGCCCATTTTATCAAATCGTTGTAGCTGACAGCCGCCAGGCGCGCGACGGTCGCTTCATCGAAAAAATTGGTTTCTTCAACCCTGTTGCTCAAGGCCAGGAAGAGAAACTACGCCTTGACCTGGATCGCGTAAACCACTGGGTTAGCGAAGGCGCAACGGTTTCTGACCGTGTTGCTAAGCTAGTCAAAGACGCAGCGCAAGCGGCGTAATTGATCAGTGTCAGGGTTAAAAGAAGAAATGAGTGAGCAAGAGACGATTGTCGTTGGCAAGCTAGGCTCGTCGTACGGCATACGAGGCTGGCTCAAGATTTTTTCTTACACTGAAGATGCTGAAAGCATTTTTGCCTACTCACCCTGGTTTATCCAGGTGCGCGGGCAGTGGCAACGTTTCGAGGTCGAAGACTGGAAACGCCACAATAAAGGGTATGTCGCCAAACTTACGGGGCTGGATCAGCGCGAAGACGCGCAGATGCTGACCAACGCTGAGATTGCAGTCAGTGCACAAGCGCTTCCTGCTTTATCAGATCAAGAGTTTTATTGGCGTGAGCTGTTTGGTATGGACGTGGTGAATGCAAAAGGCTATCACCTCGGCACTGTGACTGACATGCTTGAAACAGGCTCGAACGACGTGCTTGTCGTTAAAGCCAACCTGAAAGATGCTTTTGGTAAAAAGGAACGCTTAATTCCGTTCCTTGAAGAGCAGGTCATCAAGTCGATTGATCGCACTGCTCAACGGATCGAAGTTGACTGGGATCCTGGTTTTTAAACTCCAACAGTAAGCGAGCGGAAATATGTGGGTTGGCATTATCAGCCTGTTTCCAGAAATGTTCCGAGCGGTCACTGATTTTGGAGTCACGGGCCAAGCGGTAAAAAAAGGGTTGTTAAACGTCGAAACGTGGAATCCGCGTGATTTCACCCACGACAAACACCGTACGGTCGATGACCGACCTTACGGCGGTGGCCCGGGCATGTTAATGATGGTAGAGCCTTTGCGCGATGCGATTCATGCCGCTAAACAAGCCGCAGGCGATAAAGCGAAAGTGGTTTACCTCTCTCCGCAAGGGCGCAAGCTCGATCAAGCGGGGGTCGAGTCGCTGGCGAGCAATGATAAACTTATTTTGATTTGTGGCCGGTACGAAGGGGTAGACGAGCGCATTATTCAAACTCACGTTGACGAAGAATGGTCAGTGGGAGATTTTGTGCTTAGTGGGGGCGAGCTGCCCGCGATGACGTTAGTCGATGCTGTTGCTCGGTTTGTACCGGGTGTGCTAGGCGATATGGCGTCAGCAGAGGAAGATTCCTTTGCCAATGGGTTGTTAGACTGTCCACACTACACGCGTCCTGAAGTGTTAGATGGGTTGGTGGTACCAGAGGTGCTAAAATCCGGTAATCATAAGGACATTCGTCGCTGGCGATTAAAACAATCGCTAGGTCGCACTTGGTTACGACGACCAGAGCTCCTGGAAAACCTAGCTCTGACTGACGAACAGGAATCACTACTTGCCGAGTTCATCAAAGAACATCGTGCAAGTGCCGAATCAAATTGAGTTTCAGTTTATTCTAGGGTTATAAATAATGAGTAACATCATCAAGCAGCTCGAAGACGAGCAAATGAAAAAAGACCTGCCTGAGTTTCAAGCAGGTGACACTGTCCTGGTACAGCTTAAAGTAAAAGAAGGTAACCGTGAGCGTCTGCAGCCATATGAAGGTGTGGTTATCGCTAAGCGCAATCGTGGTCTACACTCTGCATTTACCGTACGTAAAATGTCTAGCGGTGAAGGTGTAGAGCGTACTTTCCAAGCCCATTCGCCAGTTATCGACAGCATTACTGTTAAACGTCGCGGTGCAGTACGTCGTGCCAAACTGTACTACCTGCGTGAGCGTTCTGGTAAGTCAGCTCGAATCAAAGAGCGTCTTAACAAGAAGTAATCGCCCCTATGGCGTTTATTGCTCAAAAGCCCGTCCTGTAGGACGGGCTTTTTTAATGGCCAATCGGCTCATTCACACCTCACCCTTCACCGCCCTCACCACTTAATCCTGTTTACAACCGTTTATCTGCACCGGCGACCACTCGCCGTTAAAGCGCGTGTATTCGACAACGCAATCGGCAAAATGGCATCTGTCCCCTACTAAAAGATTGGCAGCAGCGCTGCTAACGACACGGAGAGCAATTATGTCCTGGTTTTTACTTTGCGTAGTGACCTTGATTGTCGGCTACTTTACCTACGGCACTTTCATTACCAAAATTTTTGGGCCAAAACCGCAAAAAGCGACCCCGGCCATGAGCATGAACGATGGTGTGGACTTTGTGCCACTGTCAGATAAGAAAGTATATCTGATTCAACTGCTTAATATTGCAGGCCTCGGTCCGATTTTTGGCCCAATACTCGGTGCGTTATATGGCCCTGTTGCCATGCTATGGATTGTGTTTGGCTGCATTTTTGCCGGCGCCGTGCATGATTATTTCTCTGGTATGCTCAGTGTGCGTGCCAATGGCGCATCTGTCCCTTCTGTCGTGGGCGAGCATCTCAGTAACTTCGCTAAACATTTTATGAACTTCTTTGCGGTGTTACTCTTGATGCTGGTGGGCGTGGTGTTTGTGCTCGGTCCAGCCAAGTTGTTAGGTAGTCTGTCAGAAATGAGCGTGGCGCTGTGGGTGGGCATTATCTTTGCCTACTATGTATTGGCCACCGTGGTGCCGATAGACAAAATTATTGGCCGTTTTTATCCTATATTTGGCGCTTTGCTTGTCTTTATGTCGGTGGGCTTGATTATCGGCTTGGCCGTCAGCGATCACAGCTTCTACAGCCAAGGGCTCGATTTTGCCACCAACTTCCATCCGACCGATCTGCCACTATGGCCATTACTGTTTATCACCATCGCTTGTGGTGCGGTATCAGGCTTCCACGCCACCCAATCGCCATTAATGGCGCGTTGTATGCAGAATGAAAAGTCAGGCCGGTTTATCTTTTATGGCGCCATGATTGGTGAAGGTGTGATTGCGCTTATCTGGTGTAGTCTGGGCTTAAGCTTCTATGAATCGAGTGACGCGCTTAATCAAACGCTCGCTAACGGTGGCCCGGCAGCGGTGGTGCATGAGGTTTCCACCTCGCTACTTGGCACGGTCGGCGGCATTATGGCGGTATTAGGGGTGATTGTGTTGCCGATCACTTCTGGCGACACTGCTTTCCGTTCTGCGCGTCTGATTATCGCCGACTTTCTGAATATTCAGCAAAAGCCGATGGTGAAGCGCCTGATGATTGCGATCCCCATGTTTGTGGTCGGCTTTTTGATCACCAAAGCGGAGTTTGGCGTGATTTGGCGTTATTTCGGCTGGGCTAACCAAACTACCGCGATGATCATGTTGTGGGCTGCGGCGGCTTATCTGATTAAACGCGACAAATTTCACTGGGTATGCACCATTCCTGCGATGTTTATGACCGCGGTAACTGTCACTTATTTGGCCAATGCCGAAATCGGTTTTAGCTTACCGATGAATATCGCTACCATGATTGGTGTCGGGGCAACCGTTGCCGCTACGATTGGGTTCTTTATCGGTTATAAACCCAATTCGCAGTTAATCGCCAATGAAAAGCAGTTATAGGTAAGGCGTTATAGCTGATGGGTCTGCGCTCAGCTATATGACTGGTCTTCAAGCAATATTCAGTCAAATACGCTAAGATCTAAGCCTCAGTATTTACTGAGGCTTTTTTATGAGGGTAGGACAGGGTATGAAACAGACGTTTTTTTTATTATTCGCCGTTTTACTTTTGGCCGGGTGCGCTGCTTCTACCACCCAAGGCTTGGTTGACGATCAAAATTGGTATGGCTTGGGGGAGCAAGATGGTCAGCGTGGTTTGCCACAGCGATCCGTGAAAGATTTACAAACCCTGGCAAGTAAAGCGACTGGGCCGATGAATGCAAATTATCTCGACTACGAGCAAGGCTACATCCATGGTATTGATGATTACTGCGATCCTGCTCATGCCTATCAGCTTGGGCTAGACGGAAATCCGTATATGGGCGTGTGTGAAAGTCGGCCAGGATCTCAGCGTTTTAGAATGGAATGGCAGCGTGGTCATCACGATTCTCAAAGCCAATCCAATAGCCTATTTTATTGAGCACTGGCGTATAAGTCTGGGTTAGTTAAGCCCCAATTGATTTTTTAACGCTTTTAAGTAACGTCGGCTTACCGGCACAACATGCGCTGAGGAGGTAATCACCTCGGCAAGGCCATTGTCGAGTAAGCGGATTTCGCGGATAGCGGCGGGGTGAATCAAGTATTGGCGATGACAGCGTATTAAGGGGGTTTTGTCCTCCAAGACCTTGAGTGATAGGTGCGTGGTAGACTCGCCTTTTGCGGTGAGCAGTGCGACGCCACTTAAGGCGGTACGCGCAACTTCGACCTCTTGATGTGGGATCAATGTAATCCGACTGTGTCCCGCACAGGGAAGCAAATCCAAGGTTGGTGTCATTGCTCGGTAGTCGTTTTTCTGGCGTAGCTCACGAGTGAGTTTTTCCAATGATTTTTTTAATCGCACGGTTTCGACGGGCTTTAACAGGTAGTCGAACGCATTTTCTTCAAATGCTTGTACCGCATATTCATCATAGGCGGTGACAAATACCACCTTGGGCATGGTATCGGGATCGAGCATGGCTAACAGCTCTAATCCCGTCACTCGCGGCATTTGAATATCTAAAAACACCACGTCTGGACGGGTTTGATTGATGGCTTTCAGTGCGTCAATGGCATTGTTGCATTGCCCTATGATGTCAACACCGCCTACCACTAGCAACTCGTCTTCCAACGCCTCGCGGGCGTGCAGCTCATCATCAACAATCAATGCCTTAATCATGCCTCTCTCTCCTTATTGGGCGTTTGATACGTGAAGGGCAAAGTGACGGTTGCCCGTGTCCATATATCAGGCTGACAGGTCATTTTTAGCGCATATTGGCCGCCAAACAACCCTCGTACACGCTTATCAACAATACGCATGCCGAGTCCTGAGTGTTGTGCTGCGGGTTGGTAAAGCCCGGCATTGTCTTCCACTTGTAAATACAGGCATTCGCCTTCTTGCCAGCCACGAATAATAATTTTGCCGTCTGCCATCAATTGGCTGATCCCATGTTTCACCGCATTCTCGACCAAAGGCTGTAAGGTAAAGCTTGGGATCACCGCGTGCAAGATAGCGGGATCAATCTGCTTCTCCACACTCATGCGATCGGCAAAACGGGCATGTTCGAGCTCTAAATAGGCATCGAGGTGATTCAGCTCTTGCTCAAGCGAGACGGTCTCGCGGTTTTGCTTAAGGTTACTGCGAAAGAAAGTCGATAGATGTTGGATCAATTGGCGTGCCCGCTCTGGCTCGCGTTTGACCACCGCACTAATCGTATTTAAGGCATTGAACAAAAAGTGCGGATTGACTTGGGCGCGTAATAGGTTTAATTCGGCCTGGGTGAGCAAACTTTGTTGACGCTGATAACGGCCGGTTAAAATCTGGTTCGAGAGCAATCGGGCGATCCCTTCGCCCATGGTGACATTAATGGCCGAAAAGAGCTTACGTTTTGGCTCATAGAGCTTGACGGTGCCCAATACATAGCCATCGCCTCCGCGTAGCGGGATCACCAGTACCGATCCCAACTTGCAATAAGGAGAAAGTGAGCAGCAATAGGGGATATCCGCACCATCAATATAGATCAGCTGATCATCGGCAATCGCGCGACGGGTGTAATCAGAGGCAATTGGCGTACCGGGGAGATGGTGATCATCGCCAATACCGGTAAACGCAAGGATCTTTTCTCTATCGGTAATCGCCACCGCCCCAACGCCGGTTTCTTGCTGAATAATGGCAGCGACTTGTTCACTGCTTTGTTGATTAAACCCGCTGCTTAAAAGGCCGACCGATCGTTCAGCAATTTTGAGTGCTTTGCTGGAAAATGCCGCGGAATAGCGCTCGAACAGGGTTTTCCGGTCGACAATTATGCTCATAAACATCGCCGCGCCAATAGAGTTAGCAATCACCATGGGGGCGGCAATCGCGCTAACCAGTTCATACGCGCGGCTAAAGGGTTCAGCGACCGCGAGGATAATCGCCATCTGCACTAACTCGGCAACGAAGGTTACCCCTAACACGACTGTGGGAGAGAATAAACGGCTGGTTTGATTGCGCGACACCAAATAGCGATGCATTACACCACCAATCAAGCCCTCTGCCGTGGTCGAAATGGCGCAAGCCAAGTCAGTAAAGCCGCCTAAACTGTAGCGATGTAAACCGCCGGTTAGCCCGACCAAAAAGCCCACAAATGGGCCGCCTAGTAATCCGCCCATGACCGCGCCGATCGCACGGGTGTTGGCAATTGCATCTTGAATCCCCAAGCCAAAATAGGTACCGAGAATGCAAAAGCCAGAGAAAAGAAAATAACAAACAACTTTATGCGACAGTCGCCCCGAAATACTCAGCAGTGGCATAAATGCCGGTGTTTTACTGAGCAAATAGGCGATAACCAGATAGACGCTCATTTGCTGAAGAAGTGAGAGAATCAGTGCCATAACGACCCACACAAAAAAACCAATGCGCTATAGTAACGGTTGCCGTTGTAAGACTCTATTGTAATCTCTAGTGTAAATTATTAATTACATAGTAAATAAATAAGTACAGTTTGTATTGCTTTTAAAATATAGGCTGGTATTGTTTGTGTAAAACATGATGAACATTAAAGGCAAGGCTATGCAGCAAGATTCGGTGACCAATATTCATATCCGTGATGAGCAGGTGCTCTTGACGCCAGAGCAGCTTCGCGCGCAGTTCCCTATTGAAAAAAGTACCCGGGCTGCTATCAGTGAGGCACGCGAGACAGTGGCGGATATTATTCATAAACGCGATCATCGCTTGTTGGTGGTGTGTGGTCCTTGCTCTATTCATGATGTTGAAGCGGCGAAAGACTACGCGCGTCGTCTGAAAGCCTTGTCGGATGAACTCAGCGATCACCTGTTTATTGTCATGCGGGTGTACTTTGAAAAACCGCGGACCACTACTGGCTGGAAAGGGTTAATCAACGATCCGCATCTGGATGGCAGCTTTGATGTGGAATCTGGCTTAAAGCAAGCGCGTGGTCTGCTCACAGATTTAGCACAAATGGGGATCCCGTTGGCCACTGAAGCGTTGGACCCAATCAGCCCGCAATACATTGGTGATCTGTTTAGCTGGGCGGCGATTGGCGCACGTACCACCGAATCACAAACCCACCGTGAAATGGCCAGTGGTTTGTCGATGCCAATCGGCTTTAAAAACGGTACTGATGGCAATCTGGCCACCGCCACTAATGCGATGAAAGCCGCCGCGTCTGGGCACCGGTTTATGGGGATCAACCAAGCGGGGCAAGTGGCACTGCTTACAACGCAAGGTAACCCTAATGGGCATGTGATCTTACGTGGTGGTAAGCAAACCAACTACGATTCAGTCTCCGTCGCCGAATGCGAGCAGCAAATGGAAGCTGCGGGACTCAACCCGTCCCTGATGGTGGATTGTAGCCACGCGAATTCACGTAAAGATTACCGCCGCCAGCCATTGGTGGCAGAAGATGTGATCCATCAAATCAAACAAGGTAACCGCTCTGTCATTGGTCTGATGATCGAAAGCCATCTTAACGCGGGTAACCAATCGGCGGATTTGTCTAAAGATGAGATGGAGTACGGTGTGTCGATCACGGACGCTTGCATTGATTGGGCGTCTACCGAACAATTGTTACGTCATGCTCACCAAGAGCTGGCAACCTCTCTTCAACAACGTACTCAACAGGACTAAACCATGGTGGCGGAACTCAGCCGACTGCGCGATCAAATAGACGATGTCGATAAACAAATGGTGAGCTTGCTCGCGCGCCGTTTAGAGCTGGTAGCAGAAGTGGGGGAGGTGAAAAGCCAGCATGGCTTGCCCATTTATGCACCGGACCGTGAGGCGGCGATGCTCGCTTCGCGTCGTCAAGAAGCACAGTCGCAAGGGGTGCCACCGGATTTAATTGAAGATGTGCTGCGTCGCACCATGCGTGAGTCTTACAGCAGTGAAAATGACTCTGGCTTTAAGTGTCTAAATCCAGATTTACGCCAGGTGGTGGTGATTGGGGGTAAAGGCCAGCTGGGTGGCTTATTTGCTCGCTTGTTCCGTTTGTCGGGTTATCAGGTTGCGGTACTGGATAAAGAGGATTGGGAGAATGCCGATGCCCTGCTGGCCGATGCAGGGATGGTGGTGGTCTCAGTGCCGATTGACGTCACGGAAACGGTCATTAGTAAACTGACCCAGCTGCCAGACGATTGCTTATTGGTGGATCTCACCTCGGTGAAATCCGGCCCGCTACAATCGATGTTATCCGTGCACTCCGGCCCAGTGGTTGGCCTGCACCCCATGTTTGGCCCAGATGTGGCCAGCCTTGCTAAACAGGTAATGGTGTATTGCGATGGCCGACAGCCTGAGGCATACCAATGGTTGCTCGAGCAATTTCGTATCTGGGGCGCCGGGTTAAACCGGATCAGTGCCATTGAGCATGATGAGGGCATGACGCTGATCCAAGCGCTACGTCACTTTACGTCGTTTGTTTACGGCGTGCATCTGGCAGAAGAAAACCCCAATCTCGATCAGCTGACTGCGCTAAGCTCACCGATTTATCGCTTAGAGCTTGCCATGGTGGGGCGCTTGTTCGCCCAAGATGCGGGGCTGTATGCGGATATTATTATGTCCTCACCGCAAAACTTGGCGATGATCAAGCGCTTTTACCAGCGCTTTGGCGAAGCGATTGATTTGCTTGAACAGCACGACAAAGCTACTTTTGTCGATGCGTTCGCGCAAGTCGAAAACTGGTTTGGCGACTACGCGCCGCGCTTTTTACAAGAAAGCCAAGGTCTGCTGCGACAAGCCAACGACGCCACCCATCGCAGCGCGACCTAGCTTAATGTAAAATACGCCGCTCAGCGTTGAATTATCAGCAAAAAGCCCACATCGTGGGCTTTTGCCGTTAATGGCTACTCGAGATTAGTCGTGGCCGTCCGGCAGCGATACCTCGGTGGGAGATATGGTCTCTGACGGGTAGCAGCCGAGCACCTTTAGATAACGGGTAAGAGTAGTGAGTTCGTCCAGCGCACTTTGCATCAGGTTGCTAGCCATATTGGCCTCAACATCGACGTAAAACATCTCTTCCCACGGGTTACCGAGTACTGGCCGAGATTCAAGCTTGGTCATATTGATGCCACGCTCGCGCAATACCATTAAACACTCCACCAAGGAACCCGCTTGTTGTGACGTCGACATAATAAAGGTGGTCTTGGCAGGGGTCAGTGATGATACTTTAACCGGCTTACGGGCCACGACAATAAAGCGAGTGTGATTTTGCTGTTGGTTGGCAATCTCGCCCTTAATCGCGGTTAAACCGTAAAACTCACCACTGGCAGCATGGCCAATCGCGGCCACATTAGGCTGGTTTAAATCCGCTACTTGTTGCATGGCTTCAGCGGTGCTGGAGCAATAAATCTTCTTCACTTTACCCAAAGTATCAATGTATTCGCTGCATTGCTGGTGCGGCTGCGGGTGAGCATACAAGGTATCAATTTGGCTTGGGTCTTGGTCGCCGACAGTCAGCAGGCAGTGGTCGATAGGCAGCGTAAGCTCACCGACAATCGATAAACGCGTGTGCTGCAGCTGATCGTACACTTCATTGATTGAGCCAGAGCTGGTGTTTTCTACCGGTAAGATACCGTAATCGGCATGGCCAGTTTCTACCGTTTCTACCACCTTTTTAAAGCTGTCACAGGCCATCTCCACCAGTTCGGTTTGCTTGCGGCTAAAGTACTGGCGCGCAGCGAGGTAGGAGTATGAGCCTTGGTTGCCCAAGAAAGAAACCCGTGCCACTGGACGCTGATTGTCGGGGTTAGCGAGGTTTTGTAAATAGCGTTGCTGAATCAGCACCGAGTCTTCGATAATGGTGTGAAACAGGCTCAGCACATAGTGAGCATCTAACTGGTGATCTTGCGCTTTGGTCACCAGCTTTTCTAATAAGGCTTGCTCACGGGCTTGATCGCGAATCGGTTTTTGCACCGCGACTTTGTTTTTGGCGACATCTAGGCTTAAGCGACGGCGCTCGGCCAATAGTGTCAGCAGCTCTTGATCAAGCTGGCTTATTCGCGTGCGTATCTCATCCAGTGGGCGTGGTGTGTCTGACATAAATTATCCTTGTTCTAATACAAAAAAACCTCCCGGTTGGGAGGTTAGTGCGCCAGGCTGATTGGGCTTAGCACGCTTCCTCCCGCGTTAGCGAGATAAAAAAGAAGCGAAAAAAACGAGCGTGAATCAGCATTGGGCGTTGTGTTGTTATGTTTGCGTATGGATTAACCATATGGGGCGCAGGCAGGCGTGTCAAGGATCAAAAAGCCCCGCGAAAACGGGGCTAACATGTTTAGCGATTTAGGGGGGCGCTGAGGGTTAGATTTCCTCATCGGCTGGATTTTCTTCCATCGCAACCGTCGCGGCTGATTTATCGTTACGGCGCGCTTCGCCTTTGTGTTGGACCTTATTCAGTTGCTTCTCGAGTTTTTGGCCCACATCATTAATCGCTTTGTACATGTCGTCGCTTTCGGCAGAGGCAACCAGTGTTGAGCCTGGTAGCCCAGCTTTGGCTTCGACTTTAAACTGGTGGTTTGGCTCCTTACTGATCACAGCATGAGGATTGATGAGTGCCACCTGCCATTTGGCCAACTTGTCAAAGCGGCTTTCGATGCGCTCACGGATAGCGGGAGTGATTTCGATGTTTTTGCCTGCAATTTCCACTCTCATACTCTTTCCTCTTTGTTCCCCTGTATTAGGTTCATCTTCAGATTACCGCTTTACGCCATTGATAACGTGACTTGGCTCATGTTTAAAGGTGGGAGAAAAAACGAAAAGTTGAACTGTGAGCCTTCACGGATCCTGACATTTGTTAAGCATGAAATCCCTTGAACTTAAAGACAAAAATGCTACCTTGGGAGAGGTCACGAATGCTGATTTACCCGCCAGTCAGGGGCGCGTCGCGCCTATGTATTTCCCTACCTTTTACCTGTGGTTAAAAATGTGCCACAAATCTGCTTGGGTTTTTTGGTGCACTGCGGGGAAACGAGAGTGGCTCAAGCAAACTGGGCATATAAAAGGCGACCAAGTGGGCCGCCTTTGACAAGAACTCAAAGAGCGCTTGATTAGTTATTGGCGTGTAGCTCGTGGTTGAGCTCAACCGCACTCTTGTTGGTCAAACACTCAACCGCACCTGTTTTTGAATTACGACGGAACAGTAGATCCGCTTTGCCCGCCAAATCACGCGCTTTGATGCTTTCTACGGCGTTGCCGTCGGCGTCGAGCATGGTCACTTTGGTGCCAGCGGTGACATACAGACCCGATTCGATGGTACAACGATCGCCCAATGGGAAACCAAGACCCGCGTTGGCACCTAATAGTGAATTCTCGCCAATCGATACGACAATTTGGCCGCCGCCACTGAGGGTACCCATAATCGACGCGCCACCACCAATATCGCTGCCCTGACCGACCATCACACCTGCAGAGATTCGACCTTCAATCATGCTCTTGCCTTCGGTGCCGGCATTAAAGTTGATAAAGCCTTCGTGCATCACTGTGGTGCCTTCACCCACATGGGCGCCCAAGCGAACGCGGGCGGTATCGGCAATACGCACACCGGCAGGTACCACGTAATCAGTCATTTTCGGGAATTTATCCACGCACTCAACGGTCAGCGTTTCGCCTTTCAAGCGCGCTTCCATCTGACGCTCAGGCAACTCTGGCAAGTCGATCGGGCCTTGGTTGGTCCAAGCAATGTTGTGTAGTAGGCCAAAGAGCCCTTCTAGCACCACACCATGTGGTTTCACGAAGCGGTGCGAGATCAGTTGTAGCTTCAAAAAGCCTTCTGCAACCGATGCAGGCTTGCTGTCATTTTCGAGGATCACCAGCACCAGCGGTTGGGTGGTTTGTTGAGCCTTGCTGGCAAAGTTAGCTGCCTCTTGCGCGCCAGCGGCGGCGAAGGCTTCACTGATTGCAGCGCTGGTTTCTGGTGCAATCGCTAGTACTTGATTACCGGCGCTATAATCGGTTAGCGCGCTTAGGGCACTCACCAGATCATCGCTCGGGTTGAGCAGGGGGGCCGGGAAATAGGCTTCAATGATTTTTCCGTCCTGGTTTTGAGTGGCGGTACCAAGTGCCAGAGCAAAGCTTGCCATTGGGGGAGATCTCCTTGTGTCGTTGGGCTTAAAACATCAAACACTTCATCTTAAAGACAAGCGGCGGTGGTTGGAAGCGCTTAACGGCGGGTGAAAGAAAAAATGCTTACAGGTCAGCGCACCGATTCACATTGATGCATAGGCATCAGAAGACAGGCATAAAAAAAGCAAGCCAAGTGGGCTTGCTCTTTCGCGGATGCCAACAGGATTAGCAATGGGAGTGCTAGGCAGCGTCAGCATCTTTGTTGTTGTCGCTATTTTCATCCGTTTTATTGTCACTCGCTTTCGCCGGTTTTTTCTTGACGGCTTTACGTTTGGCGCCCAGCGCCTCGAGGACCGAGTCTTTGTGTTGAGCAAGGTATAGCGACAAGGCTTCACGCTTTTCTTCGTCGTCTACTAGTTCGCTTTCTCCAATCAAGTCGAACATCGCATCTGCCATATCCAACATTTTATCGTAGGCATCGGCTTCGGCTTTGGAGGTAAATGTCATCTTTTCTTCTCCCTCGCGTTCGACCACGTACTTGACGATAACGGCCATAATTATCCTCTCTTCGTTGATTTACTGTCTTTTTATGGCTCTTCACCGTTCATGGTGGAAAGTCATATCAAGCCCCCCAAAATAGAACAGTATCGCTGTCTTGAACCGTTGTTTGTTTCTAAAGCCTTTGGCTCTAAGCTTCATGTATTGGATTTTGGCATTTATAGCTTCCGCCAGGCCATTCGATGCCTTCAGCCGCATTGCATTAAGGATTGCTGGTAAGTGCTTTTTC
>NZ_MUFD01000008.1:0-97526 GCF_001995405.1 Salinivibrio sp. AR640
GTATAATAATGATCACCGTCACAATTCAAACCAAAAAATCGCCTGTACTTGTTAAATTAAAAAAAATCAAAAGATAGTCATTCATTAATGACGCATAAGCTTTAATACACGCAAAATAAAATAGGCATAAAACAAACACAAAGTCCGCGCAAACTCTGAAGATAAAAAAATAAAAACGCTAAGCAATCATTAAAAGTGATTAATTATTAAAGACCACGTAAATCATCTGCCATAAATACCATTAACACAGGGTAAAAACCGCTCTCTAGGATGTATTGAGTCAATGTGATCTAACTTCCAGTTCCATTATCACGCCGCGTTAGAATGAATTTGTACCCAATAATAAATCTGCACTTTTTATTTATCCCTTCCGATGAAAAGCCAAGCAGAGATATACGGAGAAAGAAAGATGAACAACTTCTATGTCGGCTCAGAAATTGGTCAATTACGTACAGTGATGTTACACCGTCCTGAGCGTGCTTTGACACACCTCACTCCCTCTAACTGTCACGACCTGCTTTTCGATGATGTACTTTCCGTTGAACGCGCAGGTGAAGAGCATGACAAGTTCGCACAAACGCTTCGAGACCAGGGTGTGGAAGTCTTATTGTTGCAAAACCTGCTGGCTGAAACGCTGGATGTCCCTGAAGCCAAAGCTTGGCTGATGAACCTAAAAATATCTGACTATACCTTTGGTCCGTCGTTTGCGAACGATATCCGCTGCTACTTAAATGATCTTCCTCATCATGAGTTAGCGTCGATGTTCTTAGGCGGGCTCGCCTACTCTGAGCTTCCGCTGGCGACAACATCGATGTTGCAAGCGATGCATTCCCCTTCAGACTTTATTATCGACCCACTGCCTAATCACTTATTTACGCGAGATACCTCGTGCTGGTTATACGGCGGCGTATCGATTAACCCAATGGCTAAACCGGCGCGGAAGCGTGAAACGAACCACTTGCGTGCCATCTACAAATGGCACCCACGTTTCGCCAATGGCGACTTTATTACCTACTTTGGTGGCGAGAACATTGATTATGATAATGCCACTATAGAAGGCGGCGATGTCACTGTCTTGGGTAAAGGCGTGGTCCTCATTGGGATGTCTGAACGCACCACGCCGCAAGGGGTAGAAAACCTCGCATCCAGTTTGTTCAAACACGGACAAGCCAAGCAAGTGATTGCGATGGAACTCCCTAAACACCGCTCATGCATGCACCTTGATACCGTGATGACCCATATGCGCGAAGATACCTTCTCGGTATACCCAGAAGTGATTCGCAAAGACATCAAGTGCTGGAGCCTCACCGGTGATCGCACTGGCAAACTCAATGTTCGCGAAGAGGATTACTTCCTAACCGCGATTGAAAAAGGACTTGATGTCGGCCCACTGAATCTGATTACCACAGGTGGTGACAGCTTTGAAGCCGAGCGTGAGCAATGGAATGATGCCAACAACGTACTCACCGTTCGTCCTGGTGTCGTGGTGGGCTATGAACGGAATACCTATACCAACGAAAAATATGATAAAGCGGGTATCACTGTCTTGTCGATTCCCGGTGACGAATTGGGCCGCGGCCGGGGCGGCGCGCGCTGCATGAGCTGCCCTATCCATCGTGATGGTATTTAAAACGCATTGGGCTGAGCCTGCTTGCGCTCAGCCCCAACGACTGTAGAGAGTATGATTATGAATAAACCCACTGTCGTGGTTGCATTAGGTGGCAACGCCCTCCTGCGTCGAGGCGAGCCTTTAGAAGCCGACGTTCAACGTGCCAATATCGCCAAAGCGGCAAAAACCATCGCGGCGATTGGTGAGCAATACAATGTAGTGCTTGTCCACGGTAATGGCCCCCAAGTTGGCTTACTGGCCCTGCAGGGGCTCGAATACAAATCTGTGACCCCTTATCCGTTGGATGTGCTCGGCTCTGAAACCCAAGGCATGATTGGCTACATGCTGATGCAAGAGCTACATAACTTAGCACCGGATCAACATGTGTCTTGTATGCTCACGCAAATGACGGTTGATCCCAAGGACCCGGCATTTGCCAATCCGACCAAACCGATTGGCCCCGTGTATGACCAACAAGAAGCGAATCAGCTTGCTGACAAATATGGCTGGGATATCAAACCGGATGGCCAATATTTCCGTCGGGTGGTACCTAGCCCGCAACCCACTGGCATTATTGAGGATGATGCCATTGCCAGCTTGATCAAACAGGGGCATTTAGTGATTTGTACCGGTGGTGGCGGTATCCCAGTCATTAAAGAAGGTGATCAACTCAAAGGCATTGAAGCGGTGATTGATAAAGACATGTCAGCCGCATTCTTAGCCCGCCAAATCAATGCCGACGCTCTGCTGATTTTGACCGATGCCGAGGCGGTCTATCTCGACTATGGTCAACCCAATCAACGGGCCATCGCCGAGACAACGCCCGAGGATCTAAGCCAATACACCTTCGATGCAGGCTCAATGGGGCCTAAAATTGATGCCTCGTGCGAATTTGTGCGCCAAGGTGGAAAACTGGTTGGCATTGGCGCTTTAGAAGATGGTTTAGCGATTCTAGCCGGTCAGGCGGGCACGCGTATTCGTCCACATTCAGTGAATAAAAACAATATTTCTCACGGCCAACCTGCTCCTGCACAAGCCTGAGACCAATAACGAAGAGGATTTCCCATTATGGCTTTTAACCTACGCAACCGTAACTTTCTGAAACTACTGGACTTCACGCCCCGTGAGATCCAACACTTTATCGATATGGCTATTGAACTCAAAAAAGCCAAATACAACGGTTATGAAACGCCGCGTCTAAAAGGTAAGAACATTGCTCTGATCTTCGAAAAAGCCTCAACACGAACCCGCTGTGCCTTTGAAACCGCTGCGTTCGACCAAGGCGGCCAAGTCAGCTACATCGGCCCAACCGGCTCTCAAATTGGTCATAAAGAGTCGATGAAAGACACCGCTCGCGTACTCGGCCGCATGTATGACGGTATTGAATACCGTGGCTTTGGACAAGACATTGTCGAAGAGCTCGGTGAGTTTGCCGGGGTACCTGTATGGAATGGCCTGACCACCGAGTTTCACCCTACACAAATCTTAGCCGATTTAATGACCATGCTCGAACATGGCCGTGGTAAGCAGCTTCATGAAATGCGCTTTGCTTATCTCGGCGATGCTCGCAACAACATGGGAAACTCCCTGATGGTCGGTGCAGCGAAAATGGGGATGGATATTCGCTTGGTAGCACCAAAAGCATTCTGGCCGGAAGACGCATTGGTGACACAATGCCGTGAAATTGCAGAGCAAACCGGCGCGCGCATTACGCTCACCGAAGACGTACAAGAAGGCGTTAAAGATTGTGATTTCTTGTATACCGACGTCTGGGTTTCCATGGGCGAATCTAAAGAGGCTTGGGACGAACGCGTCGCGATGATGAAACCCTATCAAGTCAATATGGATGTAGTGAAAGCAACCGGTAATCCACATGTAAAATTCATGCATTGCTTGCCCGCATTCCATAATAACGAAACCACCGTCGGCGCCGAAATAGAACAAAAATACGGCCTAAAAGGACTAGAAGTCACCGAAGATGTGTTTGAGTCAGACTGCTCTATCGTTTTTGACGAAGCAGAAAATCGCTTACACACCATCAAAGCGGTGATGGTCGCCACCCTCGGCGATTAATCCCCTAACAGGGCGTCACACGGCGCCCTGCTTCTCCTCTTGATACCACGCAGTGACACGCATCAAGGTTTCCCTTTACCGCAACTGATAGCATATGCGATTGAATCGCTAATCATCAGTTTTATCTACTGATATTAAAGTAAAGTGCCGTTAATTATAAGGGGTTGCCCGTGGTTGATGATGCAATTCTATCGGTAACAGCCGCCACACCAGAGGAAGATATCCTTTCAACGTGCCGGCATCTACTCCAAACCCAAAGCTTTACTACCCAAGATGCTGTGCGTCAGCAACTGGTGGATCTTGGCTATCTTGATGTCAGCCAATCGACTGTCTCTCGGTTATTATCCAAGCTGGGGGTCGCCAAAGTACCCAATGCGCATGGACAAAAAGTCTATACGCTGAGTGGCGAGATGGAGCCTGTCTATGCGATCTCTTCGGTTGGATCACAAATTGACGCGATCACCTGTAGCCACGCCATGGTGGTGGTAAAAACACATCCAGGCGGTGCCCAACTGATTGCACGCTTAATCGATCTTCACCGGCACCCCTTAATTTTAGGCACGGTAGGCGGCAACGACACCATTTTGGTCGCCCCTCGCCGCTTAAGCGATCTCAGTGCCTGCGAGCAAGTGGTCCGTGATCGCCTTGCCCCCGTGTAAACGGCTTTACCTGGCTGGATAACCGTTGCAGACTATAGGTGTTGCGTTTTAACAAAGGAATAGACAATGATCCAAGTACTGCAAACTGAACAAGCGCCAGAAGCGATCGGTCCTTATTCACAAGGGGTTGATCTTGGCAATATGATCCTTACTTCTGGCCAAATCCCGGTTAACCCGGTAACTGGACAGATTTCACCAGAAATTACGGCGCAAGCACGCCAGTCGCTGGATAATGTTAAAGCGGTTGTCGAAGCGGCAGGACTGAAAGTGAACGATATTGCTAAGCTCACTGTGTTTGTGAAAAACATGGAAGACTTTGCCGATATCAACAAAGTGTATGGTGCATTCTTTGACGAGCACGGGGTAGAAAACTATCCAGCACGTTCGTGTGTTGAAGTGGCACGCCTGCCCAAAGATGTTGATATTGAAATTGAAGCCATCGCAGTACGTAGCGCTTAAAGAAGAAAAGCGGCGTCGACGACGCCGCTTAATTGTCACGCAGCCAATCTCGGTTTATATCTGCGAGGCGGTTGGCAACTCAACCATCGCATGAACCCGGGTCAGTACCTGCTCAAACCATGCGGTAAATCGCTCAGGGCTCTCTGCGACTGCCTGCCTAACCTCACTTTCCGGCCACCAGCGACAATCTTCTACCTCATCTGGGTTTAAGATCATATCGACGCGATTCACCTCACAGGCAATGACTTGATCCAACTCGTGTTCAATCAACCCATTGCCCAGTTCTGCGCGATATTCAAACCAAGGTCCCATCATAAAGTTGAGCGGACGCGCAATACCTAACTCTTCATATAGACGCCGCTTTGCCGCTGCGGCAATCGGTTCATCCTGTTTGGGGTGTGAACAACAGGTGTTAGTCCACAACCCGCCACTGTGATATTTATCTGCCGCCCGACGTTGGAGTAGATACTCACGCTCCCCATTGGCGTTGCATCGAAATAACATAACGGAGAAGGCCATATGCAGCCATCCTTGCTGATGCGCCTCCAACTTTTCAGCGATCCCTTGTGGTTCACCATTAGGTGAGACCAACACAACATGGTGGCGCTGGGTTGAAGTCATAGCTGAATCCTCAATTAGCGGTCGCGTTGATTACGTTCCGCAACTTCTGCATCAAGCTGTTCTAACTTGCTTTTCATCACCTGGTGGCAGTGTTTAGCAAGCGCACGAACATTGTTTTTATCGTAGCCCTCAGATGAAATCGGTGCCATCACTTCAACAATCACATGACCATTGTTCCAACGATTGGCTTTTAAATGATGCGTTGAGCTGCATACGATCGGGATCAAAGGCACGTTGGCACCGATTGCGGCGTGAAACGCGCCGGTTTTAAAAGGCAATAACCCACGCCCGCGAGAACGTGTCCCCTCTGGGAATAACCATACGCTCAGTTGCTTGGCACGGATCTTTTCCGTCACCTGCGCAATGGTCCCCATCGCTTTACTGCGGTTCGCTCGATCAATCAATACGTTGCCGGTTAGCCAATAAAGCTGGCCAAAAATCGGTACCCACAAGAGGCTTTTTTTACCAACGGTGACCGCGCCAGGCATTAATGCATTGGATAAGGTCACCATATCCCAGTTACTTTGGTGGTTGGCAATACAAACACTGGCACCGGGCTCGCGCGGTGCGCCTTCGGCAAATCGCAGTTCCAAGCGAATCCCAAATAAACGAGAGAGGCGCCCAAACCATTTACTGATATGATAGCAATTACGGGGGTTACGGGGGCTTAATAAGCAGTAAAGCCCGCCAAAGACAAACAGCAACACAGCGGCAATTAATAATGCCAGCAGTCGCACGACAAAAATCATTTCTCTCTCCAAAGAGCCAGCGTAGAAGGCGAGTCAGTATACGGATTCAGCACAAAAATGCACCCACGCCGCCCTTGATCACAAGGGCGGACGTTGTGTTATTCATCAGTGAGAATATCTATCTCATCGACGCGCTGAAGGCCTCGAGGCAGCATACTCCCTCGACGACCACGCTCGCCACGATAATGAGCCAAATCGTCTGGCTTTAACGTTAATTTCCGTTTACCTGCGTGCAGAGTAATCCCTACATCGGCGGGCACGACATAGAGCTGACTTAACACTTCTTCACGCGATTTCGCGCGTGCGCCAGGGATATTAATGATTTTATTGCCTTTGCCTTTGCTCAACTGGGGAAGTTCATGCACAGGAAAGACCAGCATTCGCCCTTCATTAGAAATAGCCACAATCAAATCCGTTTCTAGCTGGCTGATTTGACGAGGCGACATCACCTCAGCATGCGCGGGCACCGTTAGCAAGGCTTTGCCGCTACGGTTTTTTGACAGCATATCGGCTTGTTTACACACAAAGCCATAGCCCGCATCGGAAGCCATCAGCATAAACTGGTTTTCATCTGCCATGAGTACATGACGAATCGATGATCCTGGCGTGATATTAATTCGACCCGTAATCGGCTCGCCTTGGCTTCGTGCTGACGGCAAGGTATGCGATTCGATCGCATAACTGCGCCCATCTGATCCCAAGAACACCGCAGGTTGATTACTCTTACCCGGTGCGGCATCGAGGAATTGATCCCCGGCTTTGTAATTTAGGCTGCTGGCATCAACATCATGGCCTTTGGCATGACGAATCCAACCTTTGTCAGATAACACCACAGTGATGGGCTCACTGGGGACTAAATCACGTTCCGTTAACGCTTTGGCCTCGGCACGCTCGATCAAAGGAGAACGGCGGTCGTCACCATATTTTTCTGCATCCGCCAGGATTTCTTTTTTGATCAAGGTGTTTAACCGACGATCTGACCCCAGCAATGTTTCGAGTTTGTCGCGCTCTTTGCTGAGCTCATCTTGCTCACCGCGAATTTTAATCTCTTCCAACTTGGCCAACTGGCGCAACTTGATCTCAAGAATGGCTTCGGCCTGTTTCTCGCTCAAACCGAAGCGCTGAATCAACTCCGCCTTTGGCTCATCTTCACTGCGGATGATCTCAATCACCTCGTCAATATTGAGGTAAGCGGCGAGTAAGCCCTCCAAAATATGCAGGCGAGCGAGCACTTTTTCTAAGCGATGCTCAAGGCGACGTCTTACGGTTTGGCGTCGGAAGGTTAACCATTCAGACAAAATGCCGTGTAAGCCTTTAACCTGCGGCCGACCGTCCAGACCAATCATATTGAGGTTTACGCGATAGCTTTTCTCTAAATCGGTCGATGCGAATAAGTGATCCATCAGCTGATCACAGTCAACACGATTCGAGCGCGGAACGATGACAATACGCGTTGGATTTTCATGATCCGACTCATCGCGTAAATCATCCACCATCGGCAGCTTTTTCGCTCGCATCTGATTGGCAATTTGCTCTAATAATTTGGCACCAGAGACTTGATGCGGCAACGCTGTGATCACAATTTCATTGCTTTCTTTATGCCACAAGGCGCGCATCTTGATGGATCCGCGTCCGCTGGTATAGAGCTTTTTCAAATCTGATTTTGGCGTGATCACTTCAGCTTCGGTCGGATAGTCAGGGCCTTGAACATACTCAAGCACGCCGTCTAAATCGATACTGGGCTTATCAATCATCGCCGCCAGCGCATTGGCGAGTTCCCGGGCATTGTGTGGGGGAATGTCGGTGGCCATACCCACTGCAATCCCAGTAATACCGTTTAATAAAATATGCGGTAAACGTGCCGGTAAGGTCTTCGGCTCTTTCATGGTGCCATCAAAATTGGGGCCCCATTCGACCGTGCCCTGGCCAAGCTCTTGCAGCAACACTTCTGAAAAGCGCGAAAGACGTGATTCGGTATACCGCATCGCAGCAAAGGATTTAGGATCGTCCGGTGCGCCCCAGTTCCCTTGCCCATCAACCAGTGGGTAGCGATAAGAAAACGGCTGCGCCATCAACACCATGGCTTCATAGCAAGCCGCATCCCCGTGGGGGTGGTATTTACCCAACACATCGCCAACGGTTCGGGCCGATTTTTTGTACTTTGCGGAGGCGGAAAGCCCCAACTCGGACATCGCGTAAATAATCCGGCGCTGCACTGGCTTTAAGCCATCGCCGATAAACGGCAGTGCGCGATCCATGATGACGTACATCGAGTAATTGAGGTAAGCATCCTCAGTGAACTGGCGAAGGGCAAGCTGCTCTACGCCATCATAAGTCACCTCTGTCATGCGAATAAGATCCCGTTATAGTTATTTAAATATCGATAAGTTCGGCCATGTCGCCTTTTTGCTGCAGCCAATGGCGGCGATCTTCCGCTCGCTTTTTCCCCAGCAACATATCCATTAGCTGTTGCGTTTGCTCTTCGTCATCGATAGTGAGCTGTACCAAGCGCCGAGTATTGGGGTCCATGGTGGTCTCACGCAGTTGTAAGGGATTCATTTCCCCTAGCCCTTTGAAACGTTGCACATTGACCTTGCCGCGCTTATTACTTAAACGCTCCAAGATCCCGGCCTTTTCATCCTCGTCCAAGGCATAAAAGACCTCTTTTCCACAATCAATCCGGTACAAAGGCGGCATCGCGACATAAACGTGGCCACCTCCGACCAACGCATGAAAGTGTTGCATAAATAATGCGCATAGAAGGGTCGCAATATGCAGGCCATCTGAGTCCGCATCGGCCAAGATACAAATTTTATCGTAACGCAGGTGAGATAAATCGCTCGAGTCCGGATCGATCCCCAGCGCGACTGAAATATCGTGTACTTCTTGCGAGGCGAGTACTTGGTCCGCTGAGACTTCCCAGGTATTCAGGATTTTTCCTCGAAGCGGCATCACCGCTTGGAATTCTCGATCGCGCGCTTGTTTGGCCGACCCACCTGCAGAATCCCCTTCGACCAAAAAGAGCTCAGTACGACTGGAGTCTTGCATAGCACAATCCGTTAACTTGCCAGGTAATGCAGGGCCAGACGCCACTTTTTTACGCACCACTTTCTTGGCGGCACGCATCCGTCGATGGGCGCTGGCGATACAGACTTCTGCCAAGCGCTCAGCCAAATGAGGACGCTCATTAAGCCAAAGGCTGAACGCATCTTTTACCACGCCAGAGACAAACGCCGCACATTGGCGCGATGACAAGCGCTCTTTGGTTTGTCCGGCAAATTGCGGGTCTTGAATTTTAACCGAGAGCACGTAGGCACAACGCTCCCAAATATCGTCCGCGGTCAACTTGACCCCGCGAGGCAATAGGTTGCGAAATTCACAAAACTCCCGCATTGCTTCCAACATACCTTGGCGTAAGCCATTAACGTGGGTACCGCCCTGTGGGGTTGGAATTAAATTCACATAACTTTCGGTGGTTAACTCTCCCCCATCTGGGAGCCAAATCACCGCCCAATCAGCGGCTTCACTTTGGCCACTAAATTCACCGATAAAAGGTGTCTCGGGCAGTACCTCATAACCTTTCACACTGTGTGCTAAGTAGTCTTTGAGCCCGTCTTCATAGCACCAAGTAATGGTTTCATTGGTGTTTTTATCCGTCAGGTTCACCGTCAAGCCCGGACACAATACAGCCTTGGCTTTTAAAATGGTTTTCAAGCGCGTAAGCGAGAACTTGTCCGAATCAAAAAATTGGCTATCGGGCCAAAAATGAACGCGGGTACCTCGATTACGGCGTCCACATGTTCCGGTGACAGTCAAGTCTTGTACTTTATCGCCATTTTCGAACGCGATGTCATACACCTGACCGTCGCGTTTAACGCTGATCTCGACCCGATGAGACAAAGCGTTAACAACCGAAATACCCACCCCATGCAGGCCGCCACTAAACTGGTAGCTTTTATTGGAAAACTTACCGCCAGCATGAAGTTTACATAAAATCAGTTCGACCCCAGAGACGCCCTCTTCTGGGTGGATATCAACCGGCATCCCTCGCCCATCATCAATCACCTCTAATGACTGATCTGCATGAAGAATGACATCAATTTTACTGGCGTGACCGGCTAGCGCTTCATCGACACTATTATCGATCACTTCTTGCCCCAAATGGTTGGGACGGCTGGTATCGGTGTACATACCCGGACGTCGGCGCACTGGCTCGAGCCCATTGAGGACTTCTATCGATCCTGCGTTATAGTTTTGTTCTGTCATAATCGATTAGCTTAATAAATGTGATGACATGGTCAGCAAGGGGGATCCGCTTGTCAAGCGCGACCCCAGATTGCCACGAGTTTCTGTGAACTGCCATCCGAGTCATAGTTGGCTTAAGTATCCGCTTAGCAGAGCGCTTTGGCAGATAAACATGGGTGGACAAGGCATTGGTCAGAGCATGAGTGGACAAGCATTGGCGTGGTAAGCAGATTAGACGCCGAGAAATTGCAATATCTCCTCGCAATAGCGCTCAAAGCCAATAAAACTATGATCGCCATGAGGCTCAACGGTCTGTTTGCTCGCGTTAAATTTCTCCACCGCCTGACGGTAATCTAATACTTCATCACCCATTTGTTGTAATAACCAAAAGCGAGAAGGCTCAGACAGCGTGGGCACATCAAGCTCACGCAGGGCGAGAATATCAGCGGCATCCAAGTGGTAATGTTCTTGGGTATAAGGGTTAACCTGCTCGCCAATATAGTCTTGCAATAGCTCATAAGGGCGAACCGCAGGGTTCACCAGTACAGCAGGCAATTGATAACGTTCACTCAACCAAGTGGCGAGGAATCCCCCTAATGAGCTTCCGACCAATCCAAGTTGATGCGTTTCCCTATAGGCCTCTACCCGTTCAGAAAGTAAATCGATAGTCGGCGCGGGATGGCTAGGGAGTTGCGGGACCAATACATCAATATCAGGCCGGTAACGATGACAAAACTCACGCATTTGCGTGGCTTTTAATGAGTGTGGCGAGCTATTAAAGCCATGTAAGTAAAGTAACGCAGATGCCATGTTGATTAATACCCGCTCGAGTCAAAGTCAGGACGGAAGTAACGTCCGGTGACACGTTCAACCTGCGTGTCAATGTGTCCGTCAGGATAAAGCGTCAGCCAGCGCCAACCCGGGTTTTGGTTATCGAGGGCAAAATCATGCGAATCGGGCATAAACTGGATACAGGTTGAAGGCGCTGCCATCACACGCGCGCCTTGATGACGAATATCTAACGCCTGATGAATATGGCCACACACCACCACTTTCGCTTGAGGATGGCGAGCCATAATCTGCCAAAACGCCTCTCGATTGACCAGTTTATGCTGATCAAGCCAAGTGCTTCCTGCCTCCAAAGGATGGTGATGCAATAGCACGAGCGCGTGTCGCTCTGGATAAGCACTTAAATCCGCATCTAAGCGTTTGAGTTGATCGTGAGATAATTCACCGTGCGGCACACCCGCGACCTGGCTGTCGAGCAAGATCATTTGCCAGTGCTCCCCTAATAAGACCTGCGAACGGGCCATCAAGGTGTTCGAGTGCAGCACCGCGCGCATTTCAGGCTGAAAGTCATGGTTGCCTGGCAGCCAAAAGCAAGGCTGCTTCCAGCGCTGAATCCCGTCGACAAAACGACGATATGACAATGCAGAGTGATCTTGCGATAAATCGCCCGTGGCAATAATGGCATCAAAAGGCTTAGATGTCGCACTGATTGCCTCTAACACGGCGTGATAGCTTTGAAGTGTGTTGATACCCAGCAAACTGCCCTGCTCATCGGCGAACAGGTGCGTGTCGGTAATTTGCAAGAGACGAATGCAATCACCGTGGGCGTTATCTATCTGACAAGGCTGCAACGTTGAAAGTACCTTTGCTGGTTTAGTTTAACGATGATTTATACATAGGATTAGACGCACTAATGCCACGACGCAAACAATGACCGAGCCAATCCGATAAAAATGCATTCACTTGATGCTTTTCATCGCGCTGATGCATGCGCGGATTTGGGTAATCATAACGTGGTTTCAAGCGCGAAATCTGCTGCGTGGTACACACTTCCGCCACACGTGCATCGTGATACAAGCGTACAGTCAGGTTAGCATGTAAATACGAAGGTGCATCTCCTGGACTAAGCTGCGCGATATCAAGCAAGGTGGTATAACGCGTCGACTCGCGGACCACCAGCGCATATTCCTGACCATGAATATCGTATCGGCAGACGCGACCTACCTCATCCGGCTGTGGCATCAGACGAACAAGCTTAGCGTAATTGGTTTCATAAAGGCGCATCATCGCCGATAAGTCGACACGATAATTAGTTTTCACGGGTACCTACTTGTTATTCGAGCCTGCGCAATGCGTACACGATCGGTTATCGGTTTTAACGATTATAACTCTGACGCAATCTCGCCGCATTGAGTTCCAACCATTGTAAAGCAATGATCGAGGCTGCATTCTCAATTTCACCATCGACCACTTTTTGATACGCCTGCTCACGAGAAAAACGATGAACAAGAATGTCTTCATTCTCAGTGTCTAGGCCATGAATCCCCTCGGCATCACTCGCATCCACAATGGCAACAAATACATCAAGTTGCTCAGAGCACCCACCGGAGCTGGATAAATAACGAGTGACATGTTCCATTTGCTGCAACAACAATCCAGCTTCTTCTCGCGCTTCACGGTGTGCCACTTGCTCTGGTGATTCATCGCTATCGATCATGCCCGCGACAATTTCTAACTGCCACGGCGTCGCACCTGCTGCCATCGCCCCGACGCGGATTTGCTCAAGCATGACCACCTCATCTCGCCCTGGATCATACGGCAGTACCGCGACGGCGTGTCCACGCTCAAACAGCTCTCGTACCACCGCACCGCTCCAGCCGCCCTCAAATAGACGATGACGAAACTGATAGCGTTGAATAGAAAAGAAGCCTTGATAAAGTGGTGAGATATATTCAATCACGATATCGTCGCGACCAAATTGTCCGGGCGGATGGTCTGACATGCTAGCTCCTTATGATAGGCTGTCGCGGCGCAGTCTTATCACTGGCCCTGATTCACTGCAAACTTTAAACTTAACTTTTTTGATAAAAGTTACAACTATTTTTAAGTCCCATTTATAAATTGGATAGTTTACACTCAATGTCCTCACAAATTGTCAGTTTCACGCAAGCATAATTGCGTTAAGCTAGTAACTGTATATTTATCGAATAGCACAGATTCAGGGATTCTATCTATGAAAAAATTGCTCCCTCTGGCGTTAGGTTTGGCACTCGGCAGCGTAAGCAATGCAGCCTTTGCCGATGATCTCGCCCAAATTTACCAACAAGCGAAGCAAAGCGATCCCACTCTTAATCAAGCGGCCGCTGAACGTGACGCGGCGTTTTCCGCCGTGGATGCTACCCGCGGCACCTTGCTACCACAAATTGCACTTAACGCCAGTTACGCGATCCAACGCAATGACAGCAACAACAACCGTGATATGGACACCACTTCCGCCGATATCAGCCTGAGCCAACAAGTATTTAAGCGTGATAGCTGGGTGAATCTGGATATTAGCGAAATGCAAGCGCGTCAACTGGATGCCGCCTATGCTGCCCAGCAACAAGGGTTGATGCTGCGCGTGGCGCAAGCGTATTTTGATGTCCTACGTGCGATGGACAAGCTTGAGTTTATTCAAGCAGAAAAAGCGGCGGTGGGCCGTCAGCTTGAACAAACCAAGCAACGTTTTGAAGTTGGCTTGTCGGCGATTACCGATGTGCACGACGCTCAAGCGCAGTATGACGCTGTGCTCGCCGATGAGATCTTGGCAGAAAACGCTCTCACCAACAGCTATGAAGGCTTACGTGAGATCACCGGCCAAGCGCCGAGAGACTTACGCGTGCTCGATAAAGCGCGTTTTAGTGCCAGCAACCCGCAACAGCAACCCGCTGCTTTGGTGAAGACCGCAGAAGAGAAAAATCTGCAACTGCTGGCTAACCGCATTGCGCGTGACACCGCCAAAGAGCAGATTAAGCTCGCCAAAACCGGTCATCTGCCTACGTTGACGTTTAGCGCCAAATACGGGATGACGGATGTTGATAACCAACACACGCCAGGCTCTACTGATTCTAACGAGGGGACGGCTGCGCTCAACTTTAGCTTACCACTCTTCACCGGTGGCAGCACCTCGGCCAATGTTGAAAAAGCGCAACATGAATATGTCGCTGCCTCGCAGGGTTTAGAGTCCACTTACCGGAGCACAGTGAAAGATGTGCGTGCGTTCTATAACGACATTAATGCTTCGATTGGCGCCCTGCGTGCTTATGAACAAACGGTGATTTCAGCTCGCTCGGCATTAGAAGCGACAGAAGCCGGCTTTGAAGTGGGCACCCGTACCATTGTCGATGTGTTAGACGCGACACGCCGTTTGTATGACGCCAACCGTAATCTATCAAACGCACGTTACGATTACATTTTAAGTCATTTGCGTTTACACCAAGCGGTCGGCACCTTGACCGAGCAAGACTTACTTGATATCAACCAAGGGCTGGTGAAACAAGATTAATTCACGCTTAAGGCTCGAGAACGCAAAAAGGTGCCGACGGGCACCTTTTTTATTGTTTTCAATTGATAGGGCAAGAGGCGCTATTGACCACGCCGAATCGATTCAATGATCTCAGTCGTTGAGCATCCTTCTTCGAAGTTAAGCACCTTGACCTCACCGCCATTGGCAAGCACCGCTTCAGCTCCGGCTATTTCACTGACCTGATAGTCGCCGCCTTTCACCAATAAATCCGGTAACACCGCACTGATCAGGCGCGCAGGCGTTTCTTCGCCAAAGGGTACCACCCAATCCACAGCGCCAAGCCCCGCCAAGACTGCCATGCGTCGATCGGTGGGATTAACCGGGCGGCCTGGTCCTTTTAAACCTTGTACCGACGCATCAGTATTAACCGCGACAATCAGGCGGTCGCCCAATTTAGCGGCTTCGTTTAAATAGGCAACATGACCGGCGTGCAAAATATCAAAGCAGCCATTGGTCATCACCACTTTCTCACCCCGTCCTTGCGCCACCTTAACCGCGTCGATCAGTTGCGATTCTGTGGTGACCCCAAAGCCGGATTCGTGCGAGCCGTGTATGGCTTCGGTTAACTCAATGGTTGATAGCGTTGAGGTGCCGAGCTTGCCGACCACCACACCGGCAGCGGCATTGGCCAGTGCACATGCGTGTTCGATCGGTTTGCCGGCAGCTAATGAGGCCGCCAGCACCGAAATAACGGTATCGCCAGCGCCGGTGACGTCATAGACCTCTTTGGCCAGCGTCGGCAAGTTAAGTGGGGCAGCATCAGGACGAAGCAGGGTCATACCATGCTCACTACGGGTAACCAACAACGCGCCCAATTCATAGTGTTTAATCAGCGCTAAGCCTTTTTCTTCCAAGCTTTGATCGTCTGTCACCGTGCCAGCCACGGCTTCAAATTCACTCAGGTTTGGCGTCAGCAGACTGGCGCCACGATAGCGCTCAAAGTCCGTCCCTTTGGGATCCACCAAGGTGGTCACGCCGGCTTGATTCGCGGCTTGAATCAATGATTGCACCTGCGCCAATGCACCTTTGGCATAATCCGATAAGATCATCGCCTGCGCCTTGGGTAAGGCGGCTGTCACTTTTGTCAGCATTGGAGTGAGATCCACGCCCGCAAATCCCTCCTCGAAATCGAGCCGGATCAACTGCTGATTACGGCTCATCACCCGTAACTTGGTGATGGTTGGATGCGAGTCCAGCGCCACAAAGTCACAATTGACGTTTAAAGAATCCAGGGTTTGGGTTAACGCATCCGCTTGTTCGTCCTTGCCTGTCAAACCAATTAACTGGGTATGTCCCCCTAAAGCAGCGATGTTCATCGCCACGTTGGCAGCCCCACCAGGGCGCTCTTCCGTTTGATTGATTTTGACCACGGGCACGGGGGCTTCTGGTGATATACGTCCGGTGGGACCATACCAATAGCGGTCAAGCATCACATCACCGACAACCAGAACATTGGCTTGGTTATAATCAGGCAGGCTGAGTTTCATCTGGATCTCCGAATACTGTCGTTACCGAGCGATAGTAGCATAGCCAAAAACCAAATGGGGCGCGTACAGGCGTGCGCTGCGCACAATCTCAACATCCATCGAGCAGACAAGCACAGGACAGCTCCTGCAATTTACTCTACAATGTGGCGCGTGCCTGACGGCCAGTTTCATTTTTGTTTTCACGAGTCATTGACGCTATGAGCGATTTTTCACCGCCAAAATTTCACATTGGATTTCTTCACCCTCGCTATCTTCACACTTGGCTCGGGGTGGGACTCATGTACCTAGCCAGCTGGCTTCCCTATCGCGTTCAGTTTTACGCGGGGCGCGGGCTTGGCCGACTGATGCATACGCTGATGAAAAGGCGTGTGAAGATCGCCGATCGTAATCTGGCGTTGTGTTTCCCTGAAATGAGTCCTGCCTCGCGTCAGGCGATGGTGAAAGAGAACTTTGCCAACTCTGGCTTGGCCCTTTTTGAAACCTGTATGGCATGGTTTTGGCCTTCTTGGCGCATCAAAAAACATGTGGTCTATGAAGGCCTAGACCAACTTAAAAACCTAGAAAGTCAGGCGCAAGGTGTGCTCTTAATCGCTGTACACTCGATGAACTTAGAGCTGGGGGCACGTGCCTTAGGTGAGGTCACTCCTGGCGTGGGTGTGTACCGCCCTAACAATAATCCTGTTTATGATTGGTTCCAGCACCGCGGCCGGACGCGACACAATGGCGCCATCGACAGGAAAGACGTTAAAACCATGATTCATCATCTCAAACAAGGCGATAGGATGTGGTATGCACCGGATCATGACTATGGGCGACGCCGTTCTACCTTTGCGCCATTATTCGCCGTTGAGAAAGCCTGTACGACCACAGGGACGAGCTTACTCGCGCAAGCCGGTCACGCTGCTGTGGTACCGTTTTCGATTGTGAGAGATCGACGCGGTGGTCAGTACCGGATAACCATCCATTCTCCGCTGCAGGATTTTCCCAAGGACGCCGATGCGGCTGCCGTTGTCACCAATCGCGCGGTTGAGCAGTTAATCCTACAAGCGCCGGAGCAATATATGTGGTTACACCGACGCTTTAAAACACGCCCTGAGGGCGAGCCATCGCTTTATTGAGCATCGCACGCGGATCGCTGATTTACGACGCCTTTTCTGTCGCTAACCATTGTTGCCAAGCTTGCATCACGGCATCGCGTTCGTCGAGGAATGCACTGGCTTCGACCTTGCCACTCTCTCCCGCCAAGTGGCTACGATGCAATGCATTGCGCATGCGGGTATACGCCGATTTCAGGCGCTCCGCTTGTGCCATCGTCATCACGCCAAGCTCGCCTGCTTGCTCAAAAATGCGTGCGTTATCACTGTAACGCGTCAAGGCGGGCTGCTGCTCGCTATGTTGTAACACCAGGTATTGAGCCAAAAACTCAATGTCAGTGATCCCGCCGCTATCTTGCTTGATCGAAAAGACAGTATGATCGCGCGTCGCTTTGTGTTGGCGCATTTTCTCACGCATGCCAGTGACTTGCTCGCGCAGTATGTTCTGATCGCGCGAGGCCGATAAAATGCGATGCCGCACCTGTGCAAAGCCAGACTCAAGGTCGGGATCGCCGTCGATCATCCGCGCGCGAACTAACGCTTGGTGCTCCCACGTCCAGGCTTCGTTTTGTTGATAATCCGCGTAGGCCTCTAGCGTGCTCACCAGCATCCCTGAGGTACCTGATGGGCGAAGGCGCGTGTCGATTTCATACAAAATCCCAGACGGAGTGCGGGTGGAGAAAAGATGCACAATGCGCTGCGCCAAACGCAGATAAAATTGCCGGCCATCAATCACTTTTCGCCCATCAGTCTCAACATCCGCTGGGCAGTCATGGAGAAAAACCACGTCGAGATCGGAATTGTAACCCAGCTCCCAGCCTCCTAACTTGCCGTAACCAATCACCGCAAAGCCACGTCCCTCTCGCTCGCCTAAGTGTGTCGGTTGGCCATATTTTTCCACCATCTGGTGCCAGGCCTGATTGACCACCGCCTCTACAATCGCCTCGGCCAAGTAAGTCAAATGATCACTGACCCGCATCACCGGTAAGACACCGGCAATATCTGCGGCGGCAATTTTTAATAGTTGCACTTGCTTGAACTGACGTACGGCCTCCATCTGCTGCTCCATGTCCTCAACCGGGATCCGTGCCAGATAATCGCGCAATTCGCTGCGATACGCATCAGGCGCAAGAGGTTGATACAAGTGGGTCAGATCCAACAGCTCGTCGAGCAATAAGGGATAGCGTGCCAGCTTTTCCGCTACCATGGGACTGGCGGTACAAAGCCGAAGGACTTGATCAATCGCCCCCGGATGTTCATCTAATAACTCTAAATACGTTGTCCGAGTGGCAATATTTAATAATAAATGGGTAATGTGCGGCAGAACCTGTTGAGGCTCAGGCAAGGTTAATAATTTACTTAACAACACCGGCATCAGACGATTGACCACCTCACGGCCACGTGGGCCAACGGTCCGTTTCGCCAGCTCCTGCTTAAACGTTAATAATTGCTCAGCAATATTGGCCTCCGGCACATCCAACCCTGTGAGGATCAATTTAGCGTTGTCGACATCGCGCGCCATCGCCCATAGATCGTGATACTCACTATCAACATCCATGTCGTTATCTTGTTCATCTTCGCCAATTAAGCCAGAGAAAACCTGATTGACCGCCTGCATGTGCCGCGCGATCTCCGCGTGTAAACTCGCCCAATCTTTGCTCCCCATGGCGAAGGAGAGACGATCCCGATCAAGCGCGTTATCGGGCAAGGTCTGCGTTTGTTTGTCATCAATGGCCTGCAATAAGTTCTCGACCCGACGCAAATAGCAGTAGGCCGCTTTTAACTGACTGACTTCAGCGGCTGGCAGTAACTCCAGTTCTTCTATCGCATCCAAGGTTTCCAGTAAGCCACGCTGACGCAAGCTGGGCTCTCGCCCCCCACGAATTAATTGGAAAGATTGTGCAATAAATTCAATTTCTCGAATGCCACCCGCACCCAGTTTAATATTGTCCGTCAGTCCACGCCGACGTACTTCTCGTTGAATTAACTGCTTCATCCGCCTTAAAGCTTGTATCGCGCTAAAATCGATATAGCGTCGAAAGACAAAAGGACGCAGCATTTTCCTAAGTGTTTGATAACAATCGTATTGCTCTTTGCCCATCACCCGTGCTTTAACCATGGCGTAACGCTCCCAATCACGCCCTTGTTCTTGGTAGTAATCTTCCAAGGCAGAAAAGCTCATCACCAAAGGCCCACTGTCGCCAAATGGGCGTAATCGCATATCAACGCGATAGCAAAAACCATCGACGGTAGGCTGGTCGAGCGCTTTTATCAGCCTTTGACCCAGTCGCGTAAAGAATTGGGCATTGGCGATACTGCGCCTTGCTCCCTGAGTATCTCCATTTTCGGGATAGGTAAAAATCAAATCGATATCGGAAGAAAAATTGAGCTCACCGCCTCCCAATTTCCCCATCCCGAGGATCAGCATAGGCTGTGGGTCGCCATCTGGGCTCATTGGCGTGCCCCAATCATGGCAACAACGCTGATATAACCAGTGATAAGCACTGAGGATCTGCGCCTCAGCCAAGGCCGATAAATGCTGTAAACTCGCCTCCACAGGCCACTGCTGATGTATATCGCGCCAAGCAATCCACACAAGTTCACGTTGCCGACACAGACGTAATTGACGATGGAATTCATGCTCATCATTCACCGTCTCAAGCGCTGCCGTCAGTTCTGGCTGATAGCAGGCCTCGCGTGATACATCGCGGTGATGTTGATGAAGCCATTGCAACAATCCGTCAGTGTGCGTGAGCGCAGAGGCAATAAAATCGCTGCATACCAATGCCTTTTCCAGCTGGTCGCGGGCGGGTCCTTGCCATTGGTCAAGTGCTTGGGGGGCGAATTCAGCCAATTGTGTCCAATGTTGATTCAGGTTGGCGGAAAGGGAGTCAGACAGCACCATGGGCATTCCTTTTGATAATTCCTTCATTTGACACTAACAAAAACGGCTCACTAATGCAGTGAGCCGTTATCTTTATCGGGACGTGAAGGGACAACGATTACACTTTAAAGGCATCGATCTTATCTTTCAGTGACTGAGCACTCTGCTCGACCATTTCAGCCGTTTCATGCAGCTCGCTCGCCACCGTCACTGAGGCCTGAACCAAGTCTTTAACATTGGTGAGGTTTTGATTCATTTCACCGGCCACCGAGGCTTGTTGCTCTGCCGACGAGGCAATTTGGAAGTTCATATCATTCAGTGATTGGATTTGAGTAACAATTTGCTCTAACTCGCCACCCGCCTGACTCACCGAGTCTACCCCGGCACTCGCCTCCGTCACACTGCGATCCATCAGTCCCACCGCTTTTTGTGCACTTTGCTGCAGTTGGGTGATCATATCTTGAATTTCAACCGTCGCTTCTTGGGTATGTTGTGCCAGCTTACGCACTTCATCCGCCACAACCGCAAAGCCGCGTCCTGTATCCCCCGCCCGGGCAGCTTCAATCGCGGCGTTAAGCGCCAATAGATTGGTTTGCTCTGAGATGCCTTGAATGGTCACCACCACAGTACCAATTTTCTCCACTTGCGCGTCGACCTGACCGACGACTTGTGATGACTCACTAATGTCATTTGACAGCGCATTGATGGTATTAATGGTGGTGCTAACATGCGCTTGGCCACTGCTGGCTTGCTGACTGGAGCTTTCAGTCGCTTTAGCTGCTTCTCGGGTATGCTCTGCGACCGTTTGCACGGTGGCGCTCATTTCACTCATGGCTGACGCCAGTTGATCCATTTCATCGAACTGCTCTTTCGACGATTCTTTGGTTTCCGACATGCTGATGGTCATGATCTCGGCCAGAGACGACAGATCGTCTGACGCTTGTCGCTGCGCTTGAATCACGTCGACCAATTGCCGACGAGACGTTTCCAGCTCGCGCGCAAGATCGCCAAACTCGTCTTGGCTATTCATTTCAATCGGCTCACTCAAATCGCGATTCGCCAACGCACGAATCCTGTCGGTCAGGTAGTTGATTTGGCGCAGCATGATGTTAGATCCACCCAGCAAGATCACCATAAAAGACACAATCATTACCGCAGTCTGCCACGCCACTTTGATGATATAATCTTGGTAATACGCTTGCGCTTCAGATGTGGGCTGCGAGGCCACTAACCACCAGTCGCTGTTGCCTACAGGCACGGCATACCCATGTCGTCCGCCATCATAGACGGTGTAACTGAACGGCTGTGACTGATTGAGAAAAAGCTCAGTAATATCAGCGCCAGAGGTGTCATCCGGCACACGCAATTGATCAAATTGTCGCATGGAGGGGTGCGCCCAAATCTGACGCGTCTCGCCATTGACTAAAAATAAATACGCGCCTTCACTGAACTCATTGTTCATGGTGTCGACCGTCTCTCGCATCAGACGCTCTCCGTCCGGTTGCTCGATTAATGTGCCAGTCATTGCGGCACTGGAACGGGCAAGTTCTTGGGTCTGGCTTAAGGTGAAATCAATGACGGATTGGCGAAATGTATTGGCGTCCCACATCTGCTTACCGACCAAAATAATGGTACTAAATACCATAAGAATCACGAGTTTTGGAATCAAGCGCAGATTGGTAACGGGTTTTTCCCACGCATAGAAGGTATGTTTAGCCATAATCCTGAAAGCTCCATGACCGCTATCAAGCCAACTGAGTGACCCAAAAAAACGGGCGATTATT
The DNA here is from genome assembly GCF_001995405.1 of Salinivibrio sp. AR640. Classification (NCBI taxonomy): domain Bacteria; kingdom Pseudomonadati; phylum Pseudomonadota; class Gammaproteobacteria; order Vibrionales; family Vibrionaceae; genus Salinivibrio; species Salinivibrio sp. AR640. The sequence goes on from NZ_MUFD01000008.1 coordinate 22,019, forward strand.
GATACTAGGTGATGTTATATCGACAAACACCACGCAGGCTGAATCCTTGTTTACCGTATTTGTGAAATTTAACCACAAACATTGCCCATAATGATAACTTAGTCAAATTATCATGTGACGCGTAAACCGTTTATAACGCAAAAACCACCAACATAGATTGATCTTGACTGAGTTTTTACCGAGTCAACGTCGAGACCAAAGGCGCCATGGCGATGCATACAGAAACATCTTATTTGCATAATCGATTCGGCTAAAAAAAGCAGCCATCTGGCTGCTTCTACTTATTCTCTTACACTTTTTAGCGTCGCTTATTCTTGCCAATAAGGCGTGAGGCGTAAGCCTGTTTGGCGGCTTTGCGTCATCGCATGAAAAAGTGATTCTTCTTTTCTCGCTAACCACTTTTCCGCTTGTTGCTTATCGTCGTCATCGTCGATCGCTGCAACTAAATCGCGTACTGGCTCAAGTAGCCGAAGTTCCTCTATACCTTGCAGTAAATCTAGCCAAGGCAGTCGGAACGCTTTACGGCGACTTTTATCAAAGAGTGACGCCAAGCAGGTCCCTAACACCAAGTTGCGTTGCAGACGTGGATACTGATCAAAATACTCATGCCTTGTCAGTGTCTTACTCTCGTCAAAGGCATCAAGGAGCTCATGCCAAGATTCAGGTAATGCCTTATCGGCCAGGGTTTGAATCGGTTGCGCTAATTTATCCGCTGCTTTTTCATCTAAAAACGGCTGCCAACCTTTAGAGAGAATCCAACGACTTAAATCAAGCAACAGATTGCAGTAGCGAGAGGTATGAAGTAACGCCACGATATCCTCGCGCTCCGGCAACTGAGTTTGCTCAGCTTTCAGCGTTTTGACCATCATTTTTCGGGCATTGAGTTTGCGCAGGTATTGGCCCTTATCTTCACACAAGCGTGCATTCGCCCACGCATCATCCAGCCAAGCGAGTTCGCCATCAAACCATTGCAACTCTTGACGCAATAATGTGCTCGCTCGTCTCGGCAACACGCTGCCGAATAGAACGAAGGCTTGGCGGATCAGTAATACCGCGTAGCGAATTTCCTGCAGCGCATCAAGCGACTCTCGCTCTATGTAGATTTGTTCGTGGTAATGCCAGTGGCTGAGCGCGTGCTCAAGAATTCGAATGAGCGCTTTCTCTTGCGTATCGTCGGTGCTCAGTTTGACGATAGACAGCGCTTTGACCGGATCGCCTTGATAGCCAGTGGCTAAGCGGTAGCCTCGCGCGGCTTTACTCAAATTTCCCAGTCGCAGTCCTCCTTCATCGGCAAGGTTGCGCGCCAATGAAAATAAGGCATCGGTTTGACCCGAAATAAGCTCTAGCTCGACCTCAGAAATCACATCTTTATCACCGGCTTCGGTTGAGACTTCACCCTGATCGCTGGCTAACTCTATTTGACTCCCGTCGTCAGTGGCTAAGAGCCACTGTTGGCGGACAAAGTCGGTGGAAAAGAGCGGCTGAATCGACTGACTCAGTGCATCAATATTGACACTATCAGGCCATGCATCGACCGGGATCAAAGAAAGGTCGGGCTCAGGTCCATTAAGCTCAGCGTTGTATTCTGGGCGCTGATGCAGCCCAGCTACCACCCGGCCAGCGGTTTTGAGCGTTTGAATATAAACACCATCAAAACAACGCACACGCAAACCGATATCGTGTTCGCGTAGGGTAAAATCTGGCGTATCGAAGTAGATGTTGCCCAGCTCACGCTGGCTTTGCTGTAGCTGCTTTACACTGACAATCTTATCGCGGATGCGGTGAGGAAAGTCAGAAGAGACAAAAAATTTGAGCTCTATCTCAGTGTCCATACGGGTACCTATAGCCAATTGCCTGACAAGGATATGAACAATTGATCTTGTCGGCAAGGACTATAACCACCAGTCTTGATCAAACGCACTGCGGCATAGATCACAAAAGCTGTTTCTTTAGCCAATGTTCTGCGCTACCATTCGCCGCTCCGATATACCATCGTTGAACGTTTAGCCTCCACTCTTTGCCCTTTGGGCGTGAGGCAACCAGGTAGATTACGGCTATGCCAGTCAATACAATTGTTGGGCTATTCGCAAAAAGCCCTATAAAACCTCTGCAACGCCACGTCAATCGTGTCAATGATTGCTGTGAGCTACTGATCCCGTTTTTCCATGCTTGCGAACAGCAAGATTGGGAAAAGGCGAATCAACTCCGTCACCAAATCTCTGAGATAGAGAAAGATGCTGACACCCTGAAGCGCAATATCCGACTCAAGTTGCCCCGCGGTTTGTTTATGCCCGTTGATCGGACGGACATGCTCGAGTTATTGACTCAGCAAGACAAATTGGCAAACTTGTCCAAAGATATTGCCGGCCGAGTGATCGGCCGCCAGCTTCGTATGCCCCCAGCAATGAATACCGCTTTCATTGCTTATGTACAACGGTGCCTAGATGCAGCCGCTCAAGCACGTCGGGTGATTAATGAGCTCGAAGAACTGCTTGAGACTGGATTTAAAGGACGCGAAGTCACCTTAGTGGCCGAAATGATTCATCAGTTGGATGTGATTGAAGATGATACTGACTCAATGCAAATCCAGCTTCGCCAGGCATTGATGGCGGTGGAACAGGAATACAATCCTGTCGACGTCATGTTCTTGTACAAAATCCTCGAGTGGGTCGGCGAAATTGCTGATCAAGCGCAACGTGTCGGTGCGCGCTTAGAGGTCATGCTTTCCCGTTCCTAACCGAGTGATGTAACAACAAGGTATTACAATGGAAATCCTGATGAATCACGGGACCATTCTTATTATGGTCGCCGCGGCTTTTGGTTTTTTAATGGCAATTGGTATTGGTGCCAATGATGTCGCCAACGCAATGGGCACGTCTGTGGGCTCTAAAGCGCTAACCATCAAGCAAGCCATTATTGTTGCCATGATTTTTGAATTTGCCGGCGCTTATTTAGCTGGCGGTGAAGTCACAGATACCATTAGAAAAGGTGTTATCGATACCAGTCTCTATGCCGATCAACCGTTAGAATTGGTCTTTGGCATGATGTCCGCTCTGCTCGCGGCGGGTACTTGGCTGCTCCTTGCCTCCTATATGGGCTGGCCAGTCTCCACCACCCATTCGATAATCGGCGCGATCATTGGCTTTGCTTGCCTATCGGTTGGCTCTGAGGCCGTCGATTGGCATACCGTCCAAGGTATCGTTGGCAGTTGGGTGATCACCCCCTTTATCTCCGGTCTTTTTGCCTACTTTATTTTTCTTAGCGCCCAGCGCCTCATTTTTGACACTGACCGCCCCGTACTCAATGCAAAACGTTTTGTCCCCATTTATATGTTCCTCACCGCGTTTATTATTGCGATGGTGACCATTAAAAAAGGGCTCAAGCATGTTGGCTTGCATTTGACCACGTTAGAGTCAGTCAGTGCGTCAATTGTCTTGTCTGCACTGGTGATGTTTTTTGGCGTGTATTATATCTCTCGAAAATATCGCGGCGATGAGAGCCAAGGCTTTCAAGGCGTTGAGCGGATATTCAGCTTACTCATGGTCGTCACGGCGTGTGCCATGGCCTTCGCGCATGGCTCAAACGACGTTGCCAATGCCATTGGTCCCCTTTCAGCGATTGTCGCGACCGTGCAAAACCTCGGTACTGTGGCAGAAAAAGCACACATTGCTTGGTGGATTCTTCCGATGGGCGGTGCCGGCATTGTCATCGGCCTTGCGACCTTGGGGCATCGTGTCATGGCGACCGTTGGCTCAGGGATAACAGAGCTCACACCAAGCCGCGGGTTTGCCGCGCAATTAGCCACCGCGAGCACAGTCGTTTTAGCCTCGGGGACAGGCTTACCGATTTCGACCACGCAAACATTAGTCGGTGGCGTTCTCGGCGTTGGATTTGCCAGAGGCATTGCCGCACTCAACCTCGGCGTGGTGCGCAATATTGTTGCCTCGTGGCTCATCACGCTTCCAGCAGGCGCTTTATTAGCTGTGATCTTTTACCAAGTAATGATCACCTTCTTTGCCTAACAGTCGGCAGCGATGTCAAATCACGGTTAAAAAAAGGGGGGCATGGCTCCCCTTTCTTTTTAGCCTATGGCACTATGCCTAGCAAAGCCGATGTGTCCCACACTGAATAATGCAAAGGACCCCAGACGTGAAACACCTGTATTCTGCTCTCATATTGCTATTCGTTCTCGTCACCGCGCCGCAAGCCATGGCAGAGAACTATATTTCTGATGAATTATTTACCTATATGCACTCTGGCCCTGGTACACAATATCGCATTATCGGCAGTGTTGATGCAGGCGATAAAATCACTGTACTCAAGCGCGACCAAAATGCGGGCTATTCGCAAATTGTCGATAGTCGCGGCCGTAAAGGCTGGGTGAAAAGTGACTTCGTCACCACTCAACCTGGCTTGAAAGAACGTGTACCTGCGCTTGAAGCCGAGCTCAAAAAAGTAAAAACAGCCTTATCGAGTGCACAGGATGATGCCAAAGCACAACAAAAAGGGTTGGTTGAGTCGCTTAAAAAGCGCAATGCGCAAATCGAGAAGCTAGAAACACACAGCAGCGAACTCAATAAAAAGCTGATTGATGCACAAAATGAAATTCGTGCTTTGCGTGCAAAAATTGATACGCAAAAAGATGACTTATTAATGCGCTGGTTCACCTACGGCGGCATGGTGGCCGGCGGCGGCTTACTGTTTGGCCTTGTGCTGCCACATCTTATCCCACGTAAAAAACGTCGCCGTGACGGCTGGGCATAATCAATCTCCGATAAATAGGCTGCGTTTGCAGCCTATTTTATTTAGATCGCCACGTTTATATCGTTTACGTTTTATCCCGCGTTTTTCTATCTCGTCGTTGATGAGCAACCCCATCTTTCATTGGCGAGCTAACGATTAGCCATCCAACGATAACCATTATCAGCACACGGTGGGCGTGCTGCTACGCTATATGTATACTTCTATGAAGGTATGACTCAGCATCTTTGCTGTTTCTTCACTTTCTGCAACCAAGGAGCTTTGTGTGAAACACTATCTTGTCGGCGGCGCGGTACGCGATGCGTTGTTAAGTTTACCGGTCACGGACAAAGATTGGGTCGTGGTGGGCGCGACAGTGAAGCAAATGCAAGCCTCAGGCTATCAACAAGTTGGCCAAGACTTCCCAGTCTTTTTGCATCCAGAAACGCATCAAGAGTACGCATTAGCACGCACAGAGCGTAAATCGGGCCAAGGCTACACCGGTTTTGTGTGTGACTTTTCGCCAGATATCTCGTTAGAGGCCGATCTTCAGCGGCGTGATCTCACTATAAACGCCATTGCCCAAGATGAAGATGGCACCTTGATTGACCCTTATGGCGGTCAGCAAGATTTACACAACCGGATGTTACGTCATGTCTCGCCCGCCTTTAGCGAAGACCCATTGCGGGTGCTACGTGTGGCACGATTTGCCGCCCGCTTTGCGCCTCTCGGCTTCACCATTTCCGACGATACATTGGCGCTGATGAAAACGATGGTCGCCAACGGCGAACTTGCCCACCTCACCCCAGAGCGAGTTTGGCGGGAGTGGGAGAAAGCGCTTGGCAGTGATCGTCCCGATGTGTTTCTTGCTGTGCTGCGCGATTGTGGTGCACTTGCGGTAGTAATTCCTGAAATCGACGCCCTGTACGGCGTGCCGAATCCTGCCAACTGGCACCCTGAGATCGATACCGGCATCCACACTGAAATGGTCAGCCGTTATGCCGCCTCGTTGACCGATGACAAATGCATTCGCTTTGCTGCACAAGTCCATGATCTCGGTAAAGCCCTCACCCCTTCCTCCATCTTGCCCGGCCATCGCGGCCATGGCGATCGTGGGCTGCCGGTGATAAAAGATCTGTGCGAGCGGCTTAAAATCCCCAATCAATGCAGAGATTTAGCCTTGGTAGTCAGTGCACATCACTCTAAGATCCATAAATGCGATCAACTCAGCCCCGAGCATTGGGTGGCATTATTTAATCAAATTGATGCGTGGCGAAAACCTGAACGGGTTGAGCAATTGGCCTTGGCATGTTTAGCCGATGTGCGTGGCCGCAAGGGACGTGAAAATTATCATTACCCGCAAGCCGATGCCTTACGTGAGCGCTTTGCCTGTGCCGAGAACGTCGATGTAAAGCCGATTGTCGACGCTGGCTTTAAAGGGGCAGCGATTCGTGATGAGCTTCATCGCCAACGTATTCAGGCGATTGCGGCATGCGCTTCGCCAAGCGATCAGCAAATCGCGGGCACACCCTATTAACGAAACTCACGCGACGTAACCGACAAGGCGGTGAGCTTAGGGGTAAGGTCAATCAACTTACCGGCAATTACATGCACCACCTCGCCCTGACGCTCGACAATGCCATGCACTTTCAACACCTTGGCTTGCATAAAAGCACGGGATTGCGCCCGTGCCGTCCCCGCCCAGACCACCACATTAATATTGCCGGTATCATCTTCCAAGGTGACAAAGGTTACACCACTGGCGGTACCTGGTGATTGCTTGCCCGTCACCACGCCCGCCACCGCAACCCAGCTTTGCGGCGCACACTGTGATAACTCAACGCCGCGGGTAAAACGGCCCAGCGTGCCGGCTTGCGCCATCAAACGAATAGGATGATCGGTGAGCGACAGCCCCAAGGCCGCGTAATCTTCAATCACGTTTTGCCACTGGGAAGGCGAATGAGGCAAGACAACCTCATCGTCACTGGTGGCCAGTAGCGGCAGTTGCCGCTGCTGATCCATCAGTGCCCAGCGCGCCTGATAGCGATTGCCAGCCAGCGCCGCCAATGCGCCACTGCTGGCTAGGGCTTGATAGGCATCGCGGTCAAGGTTAATTTCTTGCAGTGCCGACAAAGACGCAAACCCCGACTCTGGACGATGGACCAACAATCGGTCTATCGCCGCCGCACTCAACCCTTTGACTAATCGCAATCCCAGCCGCACGCCCCAGTGATCGTCGACCTTTTCTAAGCAATGATCCGCCCCCGAGTGTTGCACACAAACCGGCAACACGGGTACCTGATGGCGCGTGGCGTCTTGCATCAGTTGTGACGGCGAGTAAAACCCCATCGGCTGGCTATTGAGCAAGGCGGTATAAAACGCGGCGGGATAATAATGCTTCAGCCACGCCGACACATAGGCCAAGACCGCAAACGACGCCGAGTGGCTTTCTGGGAAACCATAATCACCAAACCCGCAGATTTGCCGGTAAAGCTGCTCGGCAAAGTCGGCGCGATAGCCACGCGCGGTCATCCCAGTAATCAATTTGTCGCGAAACGGCGCCAGTCCACCCTTTTTCTTCCATGCGGCCATCGCACGACGCAGCTGATCCGCTTCGCCACCAGAAAAACCGGCTGCCACCATCGCCAGTTTGATCACCTGCTCTTGAAAAATGGGCACTCCAAGCGTACGCGCCAGCACTTGCTCAACCGCTTTGGACGGGTAGCTCACCACTTCTTCCCCATCACGGCGCTTTAAATACGGATGCACCATGTCACCTTGAATCGGGCCGGGGCGGACAATGGCAATTTGGATCACCAAATCATAATAACAAGCCGGTTTGAGCCGCGGTAGCATACTCATTTGTGCCCGTGACTCAATTTGAAATACCCCTACGGTATCGGCGTGCTGAATGCGCGCAAACACCGCCGGATCATCGCCTTGTTGAGTGATCGCCGCCAAACTCAAGCGAGGGCCACCGGTTTGAGCAATCAAATCAAAGGTACGTCGAATCGCGGTGAGCATGCCCAGTGCCAGTACGTCGACTTTCATCAGATGCAGCGTTTCCAGATCGTCTTTATCCCACTGGATCACCGTCCGCTCTGCCATCGCCGCATTTTCCACCGGCACCAACTCATACAAAGGCCCATCTGCAATCACAAAGCCACCGACATGCTGAGAAAGGTGGCGCGGAAAGCCGATCAATGTCTGGGTAAGCGACAGCCATTGTTGGCTTTTCGCGCTTTTAGGATCGAGGCCCAACTGTTGAAGTTGCTGCGTCCAAGGCTGAGTTTTATCGCGCCGATTGAGGTTTTGAATAAAAAAATCAATCTGGCTAGCGGGGATCGCCAACGCTTTGCCCACATCACGCAGTGCACTTTTAAGCCGATAACGGATCACGGTTGCCGCTAAGGCAGTCCGCTCACGGCCATATTTTTGATACAAATACTGGATCACTTCTTCACGGCGCTGGTGCTCAAAGTCCACATCAATATCCGGCGGCTCGTCGCGCTCTTTACTAATAAAACGCTCAAACAGCACATCGACTTTGCACGGATCCACCGCGGTGATCCCTAAGCAATAACACACCACCGAGTTCGCCGCCGAGCCGCGCCCTTGGTATAAGATCCCACGCGATTGAGCAAAGCGCACCAGATCGTAAATGGTCAAAAAGTAATACGGGTAATCGAGCGCCTCGATAAGCGCGAGCTCTTTTTCAATGATGGCTCCCACGTCACTGGGTACCCCCTTGGGGAAACGCTGCTGTGCGCCTTGCTTGACCGCGTCACGCAGATACGCCATCGCAGACTCGCCGGTTGGCACCACTTCTTTGGGGTAGCTGTATTTGAGGCTCGCCAAGGAGAACTGACACTGAGCGGCAATCTTGGCACTTTCCGCTAGCCACTCGGGTGGGAATAGAGTCTGTAACTTAGATAGCGGGCGTAAAGCCCGCTCTGCATTGGGCAATAAAGTCTGCCCCAATTCAGCCACAGGCTGACGATGCCAAATCGCGGTTAAAGTATGATGTAATGCTAGTCGCTCAGGGTGATGCATCTGCACATCACCACACGCTGTCACACAAAGTTGATACTGGCTTGCCAGCATGCGACAGTGCGCCAGATACGGATGATCGTGTTCTGCTAAATCGCGGCGCACAGCCAGGTACAAGCGCTCAGCATGATAACGCAGCAGCCACGTCGCCCAATGATGATCACTCTCCGCGCCACTGGGTAGCCATAGCACCAAGCCATGACGTATCGACATCAGATCCCACTCGCTCAGCTGGTAATCGCCTTTGTGACTGCGCCGCCGCGCATTGGTGATAATCCGACACAGCTCTTGGTAAGCCGCTTGGGTGGGACACAGCAGAACAATATCTAACGCCTGCAGACGAAAGCGACTGCCAATGATCAGCGAAAGCTGCGGATAACCACGCTGAGCTTGATACGCACGCACCACGCCTGCGACCGAGCATTCATCGGTGATCGCGAGCGCTTGATAGCCCAATGCCGCCGCTTGCGCCACCAGCTCTTCCGGGTGTGAGGCGCCCTCAAGAAAGGAGAAATTGCTGCAACATACCAGCTCGGCATACGTACTCATCGCTTCACCGTCTAACTAAACCAACCGTGTAAAAACCAAGTTTGCTCTGGCGTGCGAAATACCCATAGCCATTGTTGCTGAGCGTTTTGAGCAATAAAGTAATCGCGCTGGATAGGCGCATCTTCCCACCAGCCCGTGACAATCCGCTCCGGCCCTTCACGTAAAGTGACCTTACCCACCAGTGGCGTAGGCTGCGGCAATAATAAACTTGGACGCGGGCGCGTCGGCACCGACGTTGGCTGAGTAACGCGTTGATGATGCGGTAGGTGCTGACTCGCGGCCTCGGGACGGTGATGATCCACATACGCTAACCGCATGACCGCCTCCTCCCCTAATCGGGCCGCCAGAGTCGCAACCAACTCATCGCGGCTTTGAACACCTTGCTGCGGGCTAAACAGATCCACTTGGCCGGGTTGGTGGCAATCGATGTGCGTGGCAGCCACACTCACCGCCGTTACTGGCTGGCTTACTTGCCATGACGCCAGGCGTAAACGCACCAACGCCATCCAGCGATCGGTGTCTTTCTCACCATGCGCGGCCACCACGGAAAGGGTTTCTTCGCGATTATCACGCAAGCTAAACCCCAACGTCAGCGCAGGCGTGCAGGCACTACGCTGCTCAAGAAAGTGGCACAGTGCCGAGACGAGATTCTCGATAATGGGCAATAAATGGGCTTGCTCACTGAGCTCAAACAACAAAATCCGTTGCTGAAAAAATTGCAGCGGTGGCTGAAAATAGCGCAATGGCGTCGGCTGGGCGCCACGCACTTCAGCAAGGTAATCCACCACTGTGCGCGGAAAACGTCGCGTCAGCGACGCGGTGGGCAAGGCGATAAGCTCACCTAACCGAGAGAGGCCCAGACGCGTAAACTGAGTTTTCACCGTCTCCGGTAAAGGGGCAGCAGCCAACAGCAGTTGCTGCAACGCTGCCTGCAAATGCTCGGGGTCGATACTGATCTTGCCCGCGTGGCCATACGCCATAAGCTCGGCGGCACGCGGCGTTTGGCCCACCCCTGCCTGATAACGGATACCACTTTCCACCAGCGTTTGAGTCACGGCCTGCCATAGCGGAGTAAACCCTTGATATAGCGCCAACATCGGTGACACGTGTAGCCATAAACCTTTAGGGGGATTAAGGCTGATTTCCGCGACCAGCGGATAAAGCTGTGTGGCGAGCTGCTCAAGCGCGGACTGCTCTTTCACCGCGCAATAAGGATAGACCGCGAGCTGATGACAAATAAGCGCTGCAGCCCCTAACCCCATACCGGTATTCAGACCGTGCGTGTTAGCCGCCACAGAGAGCTGCACTAAACGGCCTTCTTGCTCGCTAACCAGCCCCACCGCTTGCACCGATGACGGCGCATAAAGGCTATCTAACAGCAAGTTTGGGCAATGCAGATACAGCCACAATGACATCACGCTTGCTCCCGCTGTTGCCGTGAAGGAAAGGCAAGCAAATTCTCTGCATTGCTCGGCCAGGTTACCAACGCGGGCCATTGCGTGCGCCAATCGAGGGTAAACGGGGCCGGTGGCCATTGCCCGCGACAATAGCGCACCGTGACCGTCACACCACATGCAGAAGGGGCCAGCGCCACGCTTAAATCGACCGGCAAGGTCAATGAATACGTCTGCTGGCGGCGCAACAGTACCACCGCACATTGGCCATGTTCGGCCGCCAGTTTTAGACGCTTAACTTGTCCCACCGTGAGCGAAGATGGCCATAACACGACTGCCTGACACGCGCCACTGCGCGCCGCTTGCTCGGCTGCCCACAGCGCATCCTGATCGCTTTTGGGAGACACCAACAAGGTGTTGTCGGTTAAATAGCCTTGCTGGTGTAGCATCGCTGCGTTGAGTCCAACCGGTGGACGAATCCACGCTACCTGCTGACCGCTAGCGTGATACAACGCCGGTAACACCAGCCGCAACTCACCGACACCATAGTCACTGATGATATCTGTCACACCTGGAGACGGGAGCCCCCCTAGACGCTGATCAAAGGCGCTGTAACCGGTCGCTTTTTTATCGGGTAATTCCGCCATTAACGGCCGCTGACTAGCGCGCCATAGGCCGTGTTGCTGGGCTAATTGGTCGAGTGTTTTCATCATCAAAATACCTGTATATATGCACAGTATATTTAACTTTCGTCGCGCTGCAAGAGAAAGCAAAAGAAAAACCAGTGCACGCCCTATAACCGGTTGATAAAAAAACGCCCCCTAAAAAGGAGCCGACTTTCTTGGTGGGATGTTGTGTCTGATAAGGTATAACGCGCTAAGGGGATTACATCGCTGAAATAGGCGTCTTCACCGATTGAGACGAGGCGAGCATTACTTGGTTACGTCCTCGGTGCTTAGCGCGATACATCAACACATCTGCCGCATGAATCAAAGCATCAAGCTCTAACGCGTCCATATCATCGGTAACATCACTGGCAATGATTGCACCGATACTGACCGTTACCCGTATATCAGCACCGTCAAACTCAAATACACTATCCGCCACATCGCAGCGAATATGATTCGCTATTTCAATCAAGGCATCTAAATTTGGTGTTGGACAGAGCACACAGAACTCTTCGCCTCCCAGACGTGCTGCAGCGCCTTTTTTGACTAATCGCTTTAAGTAGCTGGCAAGGTGCACCAACACTTTATCGCCTTGCATATGCCCGTAGGTATCGTTGACTTGTTTGAAATGGTCAAGATCAATCAGGATCAATCCCATTTCTTGCTGACGGCTAAGTTTGGGCTTTTGACGTGAAAAGTAAGCGTCTAAACCACGACGGTTTAACAGCTGCGTTAAAGGATCCGTATTAGCAAACTCTCGCAGACGTGAATTGGCTTGGCGCAGCGCAACAGTCCGCTTATACACCATACGCTTTAGAATAAAAATATAGGTCACCGCGCCTAATAGCACCGCAAGAGCGATACTCGGGATAAGCCAAGTGGGATAGGCTTCGACGCGTTCGGTATTAATCCATTTTTGTTTAATACGCAGTAACTCTTGTGCGGGGATGTTATCAATGCCGGCACGTATCTCGTTCAGTAGTGCTTGATTACCTTTAGGTACCGCCGCATAAATCGGACGCGTATACAGCACTTGATCGGCAACAAACGCCAGCGGCTTACCTTGCGTCAAAAAATAAAAGTTTGCGGTTTGGCTATCGGCAACGAGTGCACTGATTTCGCCATCGAGCGCGGCACTAAATAACGTTTCATTACGCCGAAAGCGTCTTTGCTTCACATTAGGATAATGTTCAGCTAAAAACCAAGATTCGTAGCTGCCAGCCACCACGCCAACCACTTTGTCTGCGGCTAACGGATCTTTACTAACTTGTCCCGCCTGATTTTGCACATATAAAGACCCATTAGTATTGAAGATAGGCGCCACATAATCCAAATAGGTTTCACGTTCGGGAGACTTGAGTAACCCCGCGTGAACGCGATTGCCTCCCTCTTTCATATACGAAAGGGAGTCAGCCCAGTCGAGCAGCATAAACTGAATCGATTCGTGATTGTATTTAGCGTAAGCCTGCCAAAAATCAATCAATAAGCCTTTGGGTTGACCATTACCCGGTATGTAGCTGTAGGGTTTCCATTCAGACGAATGCGCAACGACTAGTATGTCTTTTTCTTCTGACAGATACGCGTCGTCAGCCCATGCAAACGTACTTGCATACGTGCAGGCTATAAGCAGCATCCCTGTCAAAAACCGTAAAATACGCGCAAACATTGTTAGGCAGCCCATGAAAAGAGTCTTGATGGTAGATAAATTCTTACAGAACGCAAAAGACTTAATAAAAAAGCATGATCCAGTTCAAATTGGAAGCCAGATCACACCATATAATGTCAAGTTAGACATTAACGGTATAGAAACTAATCAAAAAGGAATACGTCGTATGGTAAAGGAGCGCGCGTCAACAGAAAGCGTAATCAATACAAAAATATCTTACCCCCCTCATTAACCTGTCATGCTGTTGTAATGATTTAAATCGGTAGTTGTGGTAAATTTACGCGCCCAAATGGAGAAAGGGGCTTGGATATTCAGATCGCGTGCTTTAAGTCTTCTAATCGATAGCGGCTTTATTGCCCGTGATCAACATAGATCACCGCAGACCATCTATACTCACAGGCGATAAACAGTGATGTTACCCCAGCTATCCTAGTTGCGGTAACGCCATTGAAAAATGCAGAGGTTTCGCTTTCACAGCTACTTGAGCAAAAAGTGCGTGGTAAAATTACACTTTTTCAGTGTGTTGTGAGAAAGCACCAAGCTTATGTTTCAATTTTTGACCGGAGAAATGTGTCGATGAAAAAGACCAAAATCGTATGTACGATTGGCCCAAAAACCGAATCTGAAGAGATGCTGACTCAGCTTGTTGAAGCTGGTATGAACGTTATGCGCCTTAACTTCTCACACGGTGACTATCAAGAGCACGGTGCTCGTATTGCTAACCTACGTAACGTGATGAAGCAAACGGGTAAACAAGCCGCTATCTTGCTGGATACTAAAGGTCCAGAGATCCGTACGGTAAAACTAGAAAATGGCGACGATGTCATGCTAGAAGCCGGTCAAACCTTCACTTTCACCACAGATACCTCTGTCGTGGGCAATAAAGATCGCGTTGCGGTCACTTACGAAGGTTTACCTCAGGATTTAAAAGCGGGTAATACTGTCTTAGTCGATGATGGTCTGCTTGAGATGGAAGTACTAGAAACGACTGAAAAAGAAGTGGTTTGTAAAGTACTGAACAATGGCGAGCTAGGTGAAAACAAAGGCGTTAATCTGCCAGGCGTTTCCGTTAGCCTTCCGGCATTGGCAGAAAAAGACAAGTCTGATCTTAAATTCGGCTGTGAGCAAGGTGTTGATTTTGTTGCCGCTTCATTTATCCGTAAAAAAGAAGACGTGGAAGAAATCCGCGAGCTACTCGCCCAAAACGGTGGCAGCGACATCAAAATCATCTCTAAAATCGAAAACCAAGAAGGTGTCGACAACTTTGACGCTATCTTAGAGGCCTCAGACGGCATCATGGTTGCTCGTGGTGATCTGGGTGTAGAAATCCCGGTTGAAGAAGTGATCTTCGCGCAGAAGATGATGATCGAAAAATGTAACCGTGCTCGCAAGCTGGTTATTACCGCAACACAAATGCTGGATTCGATGATCAAAAACCCACGTCCAACCCGTGCTGAAGCCGGTGACGTGGCGAATGCTATCATGGATGGTACCGATGCCGTCATGCTGTCAGGGGAATCTGCAAAAGGTAAGTACCCATTAGAAGCGGTAAGCATCATGGCGCAAATCTGTGAGCGTACAGACCGTCAAATGTCACCTGCGTTGGGTTCTCGTCTCGATAGCAGCCGTCTGCGCATCACCGAAGCGGTCTGTAAAGGCGCTGTCGATACATCTCAAAAACTGGGCGCACCTTTGATTGTCGTTGCGACCGAAGCGGGCAAATCAGCACGCTCAGTACGTAAGTACTTCCCAACGGCTAATATCATCGCGGTAACCACTAATCCGAAAACAGCCGCACACTTGTGTCTGACTAAAGGGGTGACGCCCGTGATGATCGAAAGCATCGACAGCACGGATGAGTTCTACCGTCGCGGTAAAACCATCTCTCTCGAATCAGGCTTGGCCAACAAAGGCGATATCGTCGTGATGGTGTCCGGTGCTTTAGTTCCTTCAGGCACAACCAATACTACATCAGTGCACGTGCTGTAATTGATCGTACTTATATAGTAAAAGCGATAACAAAATTTACGCCTCGACTATGTCGGGGCGTTTTTTTATCTGCGCTTACCAGTGGACAATTTCTTTGAAGTGCGTTTTGATCAATACCGCTAACGGCACTAAATAAATCGCGCTAAGCTTTAATGCCAATACCGCGAGCGTCAAGGTGGTCATGCGCACTAGGCACTTATTGATGGTTTGTACGACAGGGTGGCTCATCATCATTTCAGTCTAAAAAGGTCGTTGTTCAAAAATCAGGCTGTAGTTTACAAATTAATCAATAAATCGCAAGCGCCAATCACGGCTGTTATCATGACAAGTAAAGGCGCTGTGTCTAAGCCACTGATTTAACGCTATCACAGAGAAAAAGATGACAAAACCATTAACCATTTTGGATATTGCCCGCTTAGCCGGGGTCGGGAAATCGACCGTATCCCGTGTGTTAAACAATGACGCACGCGTTAAAGACAGCACACGCGCTAAAGTGCAAGCGGTGATCGACCAACACGACTTTCTCCCTTCTAAATCCGCGCGGGCGATGCGAGCACAACGCAGTGGTGTTGTGGGTGTGATTGTAGCTAAGCTGAGCTCCAACTCCGAAAATACCGCGCTGACTGGCTTGCTCAATACCTTGTATGCCAGAGGCTATGACGCCGCGATTATGGAAACGCAATTTTCGCAACAAAAAGCGCAAGCGCATCTGGATGTACTAAAACGCCGTAATGTCGATGGAATTATCTTTTTTGGTTTTTCTGGCTGCGATCTCAATGCGTTAGCGCCCTTTGCTCCAAACTGCGTCGTACTGGCTGTTGATAGTCAGCAATACGCCAGTGTCAGTTACGACAACCAAGGCGCAGTCACACAAGTGATGAACCATTTTTATCATCAAGGATGTCGTCATATTGCCTTCTTGGGGATTGATGAGCGCGATGAAACCACAGGTCTCGCCCGCTCTGATGCGTATCAGCATTTCTGCCAAACCCACCAGCTTTCACCACAACTCCATCGTTGTGAGATGAGTCTGCATGCCGCCTATGCCGCGACGGATTGTTTGTTAACCCCGCAGACTGACGCCATTGTCTGCGCCTCCGACACCCTCGCTTTGGGAGTCGCAAAACGCCTACAAACCCTAAATCAAGAAAACATCGCCATTGGCGGCATTGGCAATCATGACATGCTACGCTTTATGTTCCCACGCGCAGTCAGTGTGGAGCTGGGTTACCATCAAGCGGGTCAGCATGCAGCCGAGCTATTGCTCAAGCAGCTTGATGAAACGCCTACTGAGATCACGCATTGGACACAACCGTGTCATCTCGTGGTGCCCTAACCTTTTCTCCACACGATGAATCAAGCAGTTAAAAAATTCTGTGTGATGGTTTTCAAATAATGGGAACGATTCCACTGATAAATTCGATCGTACGATCCATAATTAGTGGGAACGTTACCAATGAATACCCTACAGCAATACAGGATTGCTTATGAGCCAGATAGATAAAAAAGCCGTTGACCAATTGGTTACTCATATTGGCGGCAAAGACAACATTGCAACCGTAAGCCACTGCCTCACCCGTTTACGTTTCGTGTTAAACGATCCGGAGAAAGCCGATGTCGCAGCGATTGAAGCGATCCCCATGGTGAAAGGCTGCTTTACCAGTGCCGGTCAATTTCAAGTGGTGATCGGCACCAGCGTCGACCAAGCTTTCGCGCTGTTACAACAAGCCACCGGCGTCGAGGGCCAATCAAAAGACGAAGCCAAACAAGCGGCTCGCCAAAATATGAGCCTAACTGAACGTGCGATTTCACACCTCGCGGAAATTTTTGTTCCCCTTCTTCCCGCGATCATCACCGGCGGTCTGATCCTCGGCTTCCGTAATGTGATCGGTGATATCCGCATGTTCGATGGCAAAACCCTGACCGAGATCAGCGAGTTTTGGGCCACCGCTCACGGCTTCTTATGGCTGCTTGGCGAAGCCATCTTCCACTTCCTGCCTGTCGGTGTCTGTTGGGCGACGGTGAGAAAAATGGGCGGTACGCCAATCTTGGGTATCGTGCTCGGTATTACCCTAGTATCACCCCAGTTGATGAACGCTTACCTTATCGGTAAAGAAATCCCCGAAGTGTGGGACTTTGGCTGGTTCTCGATTGAAAAAGTCGGTTATCAAGCGCAGGTGATCCCGGCGATGTTTGCGGGGATGGCGTTGGCATTTATCGAAACCCAGTTAAAACGGATTATTCCAGATTACCTCTATCTTGTGGTGGTGCCGTTTGTCGCGCTGCTGACTTCCGTGATCTTGGCACACACCTTGATTGGCCCATTTGGCCGCGAAATCGGTAATGGTGTCGCCTTCTTAGCCCGTTCGGCGATGACCGGCGATTACGCTTACATAGGTGCGGCTCTGTTCGGCTTCCTTTATGCACCTTTAGTGATCACAGGTGTTCACCACACCACCAACGCGGTGGACTTGCAGCTGATGCAAGAAATGAACGGTACCCCTATTTGGCCACTGATTGCCCTGTCCAACATTGCACAAGCCTCGGCGGTGGTCGGGATCATTTGGATGAGCAAAAAAGAAAACGAGCGCGAAATATCGGTGCCTGCCGCGATTTCTGCCTACCTTGGCGTCACGGAGCCGGCCATGTACGGGATTAACTTACGTTACAAATTCCCGATGCTATGCGCCATGGTTGGCTCGGCCCTAGCGGCGATTGTGTGTGGTCTTTCCGGCGTGATGGCCAACGGCATTGGTGTGGGTGGCCTGCCAGGTATTTTATCCATTCAGCCACAGTTCTGGGGTGTTTATGCGGTCGCGATGCTGATAGCCATTATCGTGCCCATTGCACTCACCGCCTTTATGTATCGCCGCCAAGCCAGCAAAGGCAAACTGGCCGTCATCTAATTCCCCTTCAGTCTGCGGGGAGGGAACGCTCCCCGCTTTTTTTAGCGTTAAGAGAGACATTATGCACGCAAATCCCTGGTGGAAAACGGCCACCATTTATCAGATTTATCCAAAGAGCTTCCGTGATACCACGCAAACAGGGACAGGTGATCTGCCAGGCATTATCGAAAAGCTGGACTACTTTTCGACCTTGGGCATCGACGCCTTGTGGCTCACCCCCATTTATGTATCGCCACAAGTCGATAACGGCTACGACATTGCCGATTATTACGCGATTGATCCTAGCCTAGGCACCATGGACGACTTCGACACCTTGCTGGCCGAAGCGCATAAACGCGACATCCGCATCATCATGGATATTGTGATTAACCATACCTCAACCGAGCACCCCTGGTTTCAATCAGCGCTTGCCAGCAAGGACAGCCCCTATCGCGACTATTACATCTGGAAAGATCCGGTTAACGGCGGCGTTCCAAACAACTGGCAATCAAAATTTGGCGGTAGCGCGTGGCAATGGCATGAACCGACCGGTCAGTATTACCTTCATTTATTTGCCACCGAGCAAGCCGATCTTAACTGGGAAAACCCAGCGGTGCGGACCGCCGTCAAAGACGTGATGGCTTTTTGGGCAGAAAAAGGCGTGGATGGCTTTCGACTCGATGTGATCAATTTGATCTCCAAAGATCAGTCGTTCCCCGACGATCACCAAGGCGATGGTCGCCGTTTTTATACCGACGGCCCCCGCGTTCACGAATACTTGCAAGAGATCAGCCGCGATATTTTCCAGCGTTACGGCAGCGTCACCGTGGGCGAGATGTCTTCGACCACCTTAGAGCACTGTCAGCAGTATTCCGCGCCAGATGGCAAAGAGCTCTCCATGGTGTTTAACTTCCACCACTTAAAAGTCGATTACCCGGGCGGTGAGAAGTGGCGACTGGCGCCGTTTGACTTCTTAGCCCTAAAACAGCTGTTCCGCACTTGGCAGCACGGCCTGCATAATCAAGGTTGGGGCGCATTATTTTGGTGTAACCACGACCAACCACGTGTGGTCAGCCGCTTTGGTGATGACCGCCACCACCGGGTCGAATCAGCCAAAATGCTCGCCACTGCGATACATATGCAGCAAGGCACACCTTACGTGTATCAAGGGGAAGAAATTGGCATGACCAACCCTGGCTATCAACATATTGATGACTATCAAGACGTCGAAAGTCGCAACATGCACCGTCTGCTTTGCGACCAAGGCATGCCTGAAGGGGAAGTGTTGGCCATTCTCGCTGCACGCTCACGCGACAATTCACGCACGCCCATGCAGTGGAACAGCTCAGCAAACGCCGGTTTTACTCAAGGCACACCCTGGCTAAAACCTGCGCCTAACTATGTTGACGTCAATGTCGACACCGCACTGGCGGATAAAGACTCGGTGTTCTATCACTACAAGCAGCTGATTTCCCTACGTAAAACCTTACCCGTGATCCGTGAGGGAGATTATCAGGACTTGCTGCCTGACCACCCACAATTGCTCGCGTATCGTCGCGACAACGGTGATAGCCAACTGGTAGTAGTGTGTAACTTTTATGGCGAACCGGTCACAGCGACCTTGCCTATCGCCCCTGCTCCGAACGCAGACTTGGTGAGCCATAATTACCCAGAAGCCAAGCCATTGATGCCAGAAATGCAACTGGCACCCTATGAAGCCTTGGTGTATTTGATTAATCCCGCTTAACCGACACAAAAATGGCACGCCTTGGCGTGCCATTTTTCTACCACGATCAGTTGCTTTGGTTACTGGCGCAGCGCTCTTTCGCCGCGAGCAATGCCCACCACACCACTGCGTGCAACTTCAATGATCTCGGTAATTTCACCCACCGCGCGAATAAAGGCATCCAGCTTGTCACTGTCACCGGTCAACTGCACGGTGTAAAGCGAGTTCGTGACATCGACAATCTGCCCGCGGAAAATATCGGCGGTGCGTTTTACCTCCGCGCGGGCAAAGCCGCTGGCTTTTACTTTCACCAACGCCAGTTCACGCTCAATGTGATCGCTCTCGGTGACATTGCTCACTTTCAGCACATCAATCAGCTTGTGCAGGTGCTTTTCGATTTGCTCGCGGTCCGCGTCGCTCACCACCGAGGTGGTGATATTCAAGCGCGACAAGGTCGCATCATCGGTGGGTGATACCGTCAGTGATTCAATGTTGTAGCCACGCTGAGAGAATAACCCCACAACCCGCGACAAGGCACCTGGTTCGTTTTCCATTAAAACCGATACAATACTGCGCATTAGGTTCTCTCCGTTTTGCTCAACCACATTTCATTCATCGCCCCACCGCGTACCTGCATTGGATATACATGCTCGGTTTCATCAACATGGATATCGACAAACACCAAACGATCTTTCATTGCCAGCGCCTTTTCTAGGCCAGCTTCCAGCTCAGACGGATGATTAATGCGCATCCCTACATGCCCATAGGCCTCAGTGATCGCCGCAAAGTCCGGCACCGAGTCCATATAAGAGTGCGAGTGACGGCCTTGATAAATCATATCCTGCCATTGTTTGACCATCCCGAGGAAGCGGTTATTGAGGTTCACAATCACCACCGGAATGTCATATTGCAACGCGGTGGAGAGCTCCTGAATGTTCATCTGAATACTGCCATCACCGGTGACACACACCACCTGAGCGTCCGGGAGCGCGAACTTGACCCCCATGGCGGCGGGAAGCCCAAAGCCCATGGTGCCCAAGCCACCCGAGTTAATCCAACGGCGTGGCTTATCAAACGGATAATAAAGTGCGGCAAACATTTGATGCTGGCCGACATCCGAGGTCACATAGGCATCACCATGAGTGAGGCGGTACAAGGTTTCAATCACCTGCTGCGGTTTAATCCGCTCAGGATCAGCGACATATTGCAAACATTGGCGCTCACGCCAAATCTGAATATTGTGCCACCAGGTGCTGATCGCATCGCTGTCGTTGCTGCCTCCCTGCTCCACCAGCAATTTGAGCATGCTACTGAGCACAGCATCCGCAGAGCCGACAATAGGAATATCGGCCGAGACAGTTTTGGAAATGGTCGAGGGATCCACATCAATGTGCATGATGGTGGCATCGGGACAGTATTTTTCGAGATTATTGGTGGTGCGATCGTCAAACCGGACACCAATACCAAAAATCAGGTCGGCTTGGTGCATCGCCATGTTGGCTTCGTAGGTACCATGCATGCCCAGCATGCCCAGCGAATACTCATGGGTGCCGGGAAAGGCACCCAGCCCCATCAGGGTGCTAACCACCGGGATGTTCAAGCTTTCTGATAGCTGGCGGATTTGTTCGCCGCAATCAGCCATGATAGAGCCACCGCCGACATACAGCACCGGCTTTTTCGCCGCCAGTAGTGCTTTTAGTCCGCGCTTAATCTGCCCTTTATGGCCGGTTGTTGTCGGGTTGTAGGAGCGCATACGCACACTATCAGGATACTGATACGGATGCTTTTGCGCCGGATTGACCATGTCTTTGGGGATGTCCACCACCACAGGGCCGGGACGTCCAGTCGAGGCAAGATAAAAGGCTTTTTTGACAATATTGGGAATATCTTCAGCACGCTGGACTAAAAAGCTGTGTTTCACCACAGGACGAGAAATCCCCACCATGTCGCACTCTTGAAAGGCATCATTGCCAATCAAGCTACTCATCACCTGCCCAGAAAAAACCACCATGGGAATCGAGTCCATGTAGGCGGTGGCGATACCGGTAATCGCATTGGTTGCGCCTGGGCCTGAAGTCACCAGCACCACGCCTACTTCTCCGGTTGCGCGCGCGTAACCATCCGCCATATGCACGGCCGCTTGTTCGTGACGCACTAACACATGATCGATACCACTTTTTTCATGCAATGCATCGTAAATATCCAGCACCGACCCGCCTGGATAGCCAAAAATATGTTTTACGCCTTGATCGATCATGGAACGCACGATCATCTCGGCACCAGATAACATTTCCACTCTACGCCTCCCTGTTTGCATAGTTAGGACTTACTTTTAGCCTAATCCAGCTCCTTACACTTGGATGTACTGGTGGTGTGATCACACGGACATCAAAACCAAATACTGGCGGTAAGGTAGCGTTAGATTGTTCGTTGGCCCGCCTCGACAGAAACGACCTCCAATGTAACGTTTTATTTGCAAAACTGTCCATTGGCTAACCAGTATTTACATTTAATCACTAGATGTTGAGTGTATGTTGCTGGATTACGCTGATGAGAAGGGAGTAAATCGACAACATTCACTAAAAAAGCATCGGCTTGCGAGATTTGCTATTCCGACAAAAGGCGATAAAGAGGAGAAAAGGGATAAAAACAGCGTATGAGGAGGCTCACCAATGAGCCCCCTAGCTAGAAACCGTCAACGCTGGTACATGGCGTCGATATGATGCTGGTAACGCGACAGGATCACTTTACGACGCAACTTCATGGTTGGCGTAAGCTCACCACTGTGCATACAAAAGCCCTGTGGCAACAAGGTAAAGCGTTTGACTTGCTCAAATTTGGCCAATTCATGTTGCAAGCTTTGTAAACGCTTTTCAAACAAGGCCACCACATCAGAATGTTTTAACAGCTCTTTGCGATTTTGATATTCGATGTTAGCCGTTCGCGCCCACTCTTCTAAGGCATCAAAGCAAGGCACAATCAAGGCAGAGACAAAATGACGCGCCTCGGCCACCACCGCTATCTGATCGATAAAATGATCACGCACCAAAGCGCCTTCTACCCGCTGTGGTGCTATATACTTACCGCCTGACGTTTTCATCAGCTCTTTAATTCGGTCAGTGATAAATACATTGCCGTGAGCATCGAGATACCCCGCATCGCCGGTTTTCAAAAAACCATCCGCGGTAAAGGTGGCCGCCGTCGCATCGGGCTGATTGAAGTAGCCACGCATCACCATCGGCCCACGCACTTGAATTTCATTATCCTCACCGATGCGCAATTGGGCGCCGGGCATCGGAGAACCAATCGACTGGGGGTCAAAGCAGGTATCATCCCAACAAGACACGGTGGCCGTGGTTTCGGTCATGCCATAACCGAGCTTCACGTTAATACCGATTGCATGGAAAAACGCGCCAATGTCAGGGTCAAGACGCGCCCCACCGCATGGCATCAAGCGCATCTTGCCACCCAGCAGCGCACGCAACTTACTGAGTACCAGCTTGTCGGCCAACGCCAATTGCCATTGCTGGCGCCGCGACAGTGAATGGCCAGCACGTAACTGAGCAGCATGACGCTCGCCTTGGCGCAGGGCCCAACGGAATAAATGCGGTTTAACGCCGGTGGCTCGACTGAGTTTGTCGTGAATAGCTCCATGGATTTTTTCGTAAAAACGCGGTACGGCCGACATCACTGTTGGCTGAACCGACGCCAATGCCGATCGCACCTTTTGCGGGTCTGAGAGATAGGCATTGACCGCCCCACGATGTAAGACGTAATAGCTCCAGGCACGCTCAAAGACATGTGATAAGGGCAGAAACGCCAAAGAGACGTCATGCGGTTCAATGGCGAGCACCTGATCATGTACATCAAGCTGCGCCGCGACGTTGGCATAATCGAGCATGACCCCTTTGGGCTCCCCAGTAGTGCCTGAGGTATAAATCAAGGTGATCAGATCGTCCATGCAGCGTGCGTCAATGCGCGTCTCTAATTCGGCTTGATGACCACGATCGTCTTGCAATAACCAACTCGCCCAATCCCACACTTTAGGATGTGCTGGCACCGGCGTCTCTTGGCTTAACGCCACCACACCTTTGATGTTTGGGCATTGCTCCAACGCCGCTACCGCCATTTCCAATTGATCGTCACCCGCGAAAATCCATTGCACATCGGCATCGTTAATAATGTATGCCGCTTGCTGGGCCGTGCTGGTCGCGTAAATCGGCACCGGCACAGCGCGAATTTGCAGTGCGGCATAATCTAACATTGCCCACTTTTCACTGTTTGGCGCGAAGATAGCGACGGTTTGCTGAACCTGACAGCCGGCTTTGAGTAAACAGCGAGACAGTTGATCAACACGCTCGCCGAGTTGACGCCAGCTAATACTTGTCCACTGGTTGTGTTGCTGGAAGCGAATCGCTTCTCGCTGATGCTGAGTGCGAATTTGCTCACGAAGGCGGGTAACAATATGGTATTGGGTGTTCACTATGCTTCTCTTGGGCTCACCTTTAGGCGAACACTTGTACGCTCAAATAATAAAGCGAGTCTACTGACCGCTCGGGTAAAAACAAGCAAAATCGAGCGAATACTCTAGTGAAAATGTAAAAACGTGATTCAGCGGCGTTGAGGCGTTAATCAGTCACCTTGTGCATAACGGATCCTATTAACGGTTCAGCCGCTGTAACCTCAATCGGTTCGGCTCAACGCGTGTTGATAAGCGGTTGAAGTCTAAGATCGACTCTTCGACTGTTTCCGGATAATCAACCTGAGCCCACAAATGGTGAAATAGGCTGCGCGTCTGGCCCAACTCACCTTTGACTAGCCATTCCGCCAGAGCTTTAGCAACATCTGGGTATGCAATCGCGTCCACTGCAGGTGTCTGTAGCCATTCTCGGACAGCACGCGCATCCAAGCTATTCATAGTGTGCGCCAAGCCAAGCTGGGCGAGTGTCGCGACATTACTTAACTGCTCAAACTGACCAGACAGTGGTTTTAATAACAGTTTTTTACCCAACGTCAGCGCTTCAGACGGAAGTTCAAAGCCCCCATTCGCTATTACCCCCTGGCACTGATGTAGCGCCGAGTGAAAGCTTTCTTTGCCCAGCGGCATAAGCGTAAGGTTTTCTCGCTGCTCGGGCGCGCTTACCTCGGGGTGAAAGCAGACAAAAGGCTGGCTAAAGCGCAACAACAACTCACTGACCGCAGATAAAGATTCAAAGGGTAAATAGACCAGTACCGCCTTTTCCGCAACGGGCGACACCGTTGTTGCATTCGGCAGGCTGGTATCAATAATCGGGGGTAAAATCGCTTGGTTAAAGTGATACCAATGCAGGCCAATGGCATAGTCTGTTGGCGCAAAGTGGCGCATAATCAGACGATTAATCCAAGTTTCTCCGTGTTTGGGCACCGCGTGAGAAAACGCGGCTTGATGACTGATGGCTACCGAGGGTATTCCTTGTTGGCGCGCCGCCCACGCACTGATGGGTTCAAAATCAGAGATGACCTTATCATAGTCTGATACATCAAGCTGGCGTATATCGCGTCGCAGCTGTGCCAAGTGATTGTGTCTCGCCGTGGCCAACATATCAATTTTGCCATCGCGGCTCACAAAGCTCATCCCGGTAAAGGTCCGATAGTCACCGAATGGCGTCATATCAAAATAGTGCTCTGCCGGCCGACCAGAAAAAATAAAATCAACCTCGACATCGTACTCTGCCAAAGCACGCGCCATCGCTCGGGCTCGCGATATATGGCCGTTACCGGTTCCTTGAACACCGTATAAAAGCTTCATGAAAGACCTGCCATTCCGTAAAGATCCGCGGTGATGCTGTGCGCCAAGTTGGCACACATTATCCCTAACCCTGCGCCCACAATAATGTCGGTCACAAAATGCACACCCAGTAACACCCGAGAAATGCCAATCAAGCTCGCCCAAATAAATACAAACAGCGTGAGCGATGGGAAAAAGATGCTCAGCAAAGAGGCCATTAAAAAGGCACCTGCGGTGTGGCCTGATGGCATACTGTATAGGTCAGACGGCGTGATAAAGGCGGGTAGCTGCGAAGGACGTGTGCGCCGGAAACTGCGTTTTAATACCCAGTAAATTGGCAGCTCAATGGCAAATGCAGTGAGCCCCGTGAGTAAAAACCAGAGCCCCACGGCTTCTTGCAGCCACCAAGCAGCTAACCCCACCACGATATAAAGAGGCCCATCGCCCGAGTGGGAAACGGCACGGGCCACTTTGGCGGTGTCAGCGCTAAAGCGATGCGATAGGCAAAGTGTCGATACCGAGTGGTCAAAGCGTTGAATCGCAGCAAAGCGTCTCATGGTATCTCCCAATACAGCGAGCTGATGATTAAACATTAGCCAGCCGGTGTGACAGGTCGGTGACGTTATTGGGACATCTCAATGAATTTACTCTGCCCCGTCGCCGCTTAAGATCAGCTGTGTTGGCGTAAGTAAAATAATGCAGGGTGGACAAAGCCGCCCCAGACCACAGCACAAAAGTCTAACTTTTAGTGTAAAAAGCAGTTTAATTAACCGGTTTCTCGCCTTTGTATTGCGCAGAAAACGGGTTTTGTTTTTTTCAGATTGACGCTTTCCCCATCGCTCTGTTATTTCTGGTAACAGAATATTTACTGACGGACATCAGCATGACACTGTTTCACCTACGCCTCATTCTCCTCCTTATCGTGACCCAGTCGCGCGGGTAGGTTTTGGGCAGAAAACAGTGAATGCCAAATCTCAAAAACCCGCGCCAGACGCGGGTTTTTTTGTATCTAATGTCGCCAAAATAAAACATATCGCCAATTAAAGAGCCATGACGGCGGCCAGCAAACACAACAGGGAGTTACTCATGAGCGAGAACAGCCAAGTCATTCTGTTTGACACCACATTACGTGACGGCGAGCAGGCGTTGTCGGCAAGCTTAACGGTCAAAGAGAAACTGCAAATCGCGCAAGCTTTGGATCGTTTGAAAATAGACATCATTGAAGCTGGCTTTCCTGTGTCCTCTCCGGGCGACTTTGAGTCCGTACGTACCATTGCTCAGCATATGCAGCATGCCCGTGTCTGTGCTTTGTCTCGCGCTGTTCCTAAAGACATTGATGTGGCAGCGGAATCGCTCAAAGCCGCCGATGCTTTTCGTATCCACACCTTTTTGTCCACCTCTACCATTCATGTCAAAGACAAGCTTCGCCGCAGCTACGATGACGTAGTAGAAATGGGCGTGCGTGCGGTCAAACATGCGCGCCAGTATACGGATGATGTGGAGTTTTCCTGCGAAGATGCCGGACGCACCCCGATTGATAATTTATGCCGCATGGTCGAAGCAGCAATTGATGCTGGCGCCACCACGGTCAATATCCCAGATACAGTCGGCTATACGGTCCCCAGTGAGTTTGGCGATATCATTGCCAACCTGTTCAACCGCGTACCCAATATCGACAAAGCGGTGATTTCTGTTCATTGCCATGATGACTTGGGGATGTCGGTCGCCAACTCTATTGCCGCTGTACAGGCCGGCGCCCGCCAAGTCGAAGGCACGATTAATGGCATCGGCGAGCGCGCCGGTAACTGTGCGCTAGAAGAAATTGCAATGATCTTAAAAACCCGCGCTGACTTGTTAGGCGTGGAGACAGGCTTAAATCATACTGAAATCGCCCGCACCAGTAAGCTGGTTAGCCAACTTTGCAACATGCCAATCCAGCCCAACAAAGCCGTGGTCGGTACCAATGCCTTTAGCCACTCTTCTGGCATTCACCAAGATGGCATGCTGAAAAACAAAAATACCTACGAAATCATGACGCCAGAGTCGATTGGATTGGGTAAAAAATCATTGAATCTCACCAGTCGCTCCGGCCGCGCGGCGGTGAAAAGCCATATGGATAACCTTGGCTACAACGAGCAAGACTATGATTTGGAGACCTTGTATCAATCATTCTTGCAGTTAGCAGATCGTAAAGGTCAGGTGTTCGATTACGACTTAGAAGCTTTAATGTTCTTCAACAACCTCAAAGAAGAGGACGATTTTTATAAGCTCAACTATCTAGGCGTGCAATCGGGCAGCCTAATGGCGACCACCAGCATCAAGTTGCAATGTGGCGATGAAGAAAAACGCGAAGCGGCGATTGGAAACGGTCCCGTCGACGCCTTGTACCAGTGCATATATCGGATCACCGGCTATGACATTGAGCTGGATAAATTCGATCTGACCGCCAAAGGAGAAGGGGAAGATGGCCTCGGCCAAGCCGATATCATTGCCAACTACAAAGGCCGTAAATATCACGGCACCGGGGTATCAACCGATATTATCGAGGCCTCCGGCGAAGCTTTATTAAACGTGATCAATGCTATTTATCGCGCCAACAAAATTGCGCAGATTAAGGAACAATCCCATTTAAAACAGGAGACAGTATAAACATGGCTAGCGCACACCAAATTGCAATTTTACCCGGCGACGGTATCGGCCCCGAAGTGATGGCGCAAGCCGAAAAAGTGCTTGATGCGGTTAGCGAGCGATTCGCTGTCACCTTTGAGCGTCAGCATTATCCGGTTGGCGGTGCTGCAATCGACGCCCATGGTTCGCCGCTGCCCGCACACACCTTGGCTGGCTGTGAAAAAGCCGATGCGATTTTATTTGGCTCAGTCGGCGGCCCCAAGTGGGAGCATTTACCGCCAACCGAACAACCGGAGCGCGGTGCCTTACTGCCGCTACGCAAGCACTTTGGTCTGTTTTGTAATTTGCGTCCGGCACAAATCCATACCGGTCTCGAAAGCTTTTGTCCGCTGCGCGCCGATATTGCCGACCAAGGTTTTAATATCGTGGTGGTACGAGAGCTGACCGGCGGGATTTATTTTGGTGAGCCCAAAGGGCGCGAAGGCGAAGGCCGCGAGGAAAAGGCGTTTGATACGGAAGTCTATCATCGCTATGAAATTGAGCGCATCGCACACATCGCCTTTCAATCCGCCCAGCTTCGCAACAAACAAGTGTGCTCAATCGACAAAGCCAATGTACTGCAAAGCTCAATGCTGTGGCGCGAGGTGGTAGAAGCGGTGGCAAAAGATTATCCGGATGTCAGCTTAAGCCATATGTATATCGACAACGCGACCATGCAGCTGATTAAAGACCCGTCGCAATTTGATGTGATGCTGTGTTCAAATATTTTCGGCGACATCATCTCTGATGAGTGCGCGATGATCACAGGCTCCATGGGCATGCTGCCCTCAGCCAGTTTGAACGCGAGTAAATTTGGCTTGTATGAGCCCGCCGGTGGCTCCGCGCCCGATATCGCCGGGCAAAACATTGCTAATCCAGTGGCGCAAATTTTATCGGCGGCACTTATGCTGCGTTACTCGTTGGGCGAAGAAAACGCGGCCTGTGCAATTGAACACGCAGTGAGCCAAGCGCTGGCAGCCGGTGAACTGACGGCCGATCTGGCCGGTAATCATCCAGCACTGAGCACCGAGCAGATGGGCGATCGTATCGCCGCCTATATCCGCCAAGGCGCATAATCATTACCCGTAAGGATACGAGCTATGTCGAATGCAAACACCCAGCAAGGCGCCAAGACCTTGTACGAAAAAATTCACCAGTCTCACGTGGTCACTGAGCAACCAGGCGAAGCGCCGCTGCTGTATATCGACCGTCACTTGGTGCATGAGGTGACCTCGCCACAAGCGTTTGACGGCCTGAGAGAGAAAGGCCGTCCGGTGCGCCAAGTGAGCAAAACCTTCGCCACCATGGATCACAATGTCTCCACCGAAACCAAAGACATTAACGCGTCAGGGGAAATGGCGCGCATCCAAATGGAAACCTTGGCTAAAAACTGCGAAGAATTTGGCGTCACCCTGTACGACTTGAATCACCCCTACCAAGGCATTGTCCATGTGATGGGGCCCGAGTTAGGGATTACTTTGCCTGGCAATACCATCGTCTGTGGTGATTCTCATACGGCAACTCACGGTGCTTTTGGTGCACTGGCCTTTGGTATTGGTACCTCCGAAGTCGAACACGTACTGGCCACCCAAACACTCAAGCAATCCCGCGCCCGCACGATGAAAATTGAAGTCACGGGCAAAACCGCCCCCGGGATCACCGCCAAAGACATTGTCCTAGCGATTATCGGCCAAGTCGGTCATGCCGGCGGCACCGGACACGTGGTGGAATTTTGCGGTGACGCCATTACCGACTTGTCCATGGAAGGGCGAATGACGGTCTGCAACATGGCGATCGAATTGGGTGCAAAAGCTGGCCTGATCGCCCCCGATGAGACCACATTTGCCTATTTAAAAGACAAGAAATTTGCTCCTAAAAGTGAACAATGGCAGCAAGCGGTCGATTTTTGGCAAACCTTGCACTCGGATGCCGATGCGCAATTTGATCGTGTCGTGACACTCGATGGCAGTCAAATTCATCATCAGGTCACCTGGGGGACCAACCCCGGCCAAGTGGTTAGTGTGCACGATAGCGTGCCGGCCCCTGAGCACATGGCAGATCCGATCGCGCGCCACTCGGCGGAGCGCGCGCTGAAATATATGGGGCTAACCGCAGGCCAAGCCATAACAGATATCCAAATTGATAAAGTCTTTATTGGCTCATGCACCAACTCTCGAATTGAGGACATGCGCGCAGCCGCGGCGGTCGCCAAAGGTCGGCACGTCGCAGATAGCGTCCATGCCATGGTGGTGCCAGGCTCCGAGCAAGTGCGTGCCCAAGCAGAGCAAGAAGGGCTGGATGTGATTTTCCGCGAAGCGGGCTTTGAGTGGCGCTTGCCTGGCTGCTCGATGTGTCTGGCGATGAATAACGATCGCTTGGGCCCTAAAGAGCGCTGCGCGTCCACCAGCAACCGTAACTTTGAAGGCCGCCAGGGCCGTGAAGGACGTACCCACTTGGTCAGCCCGGCGATGGCCGCGGCGGCGGCGATTGCCGGTCATTTTGTCGACGTTAACCAATTATAAGGAGGCCTTATGTCAGGCATACACACTCACACCGGCATTGTTGCTCCATTGGATGCGGCGAACGTCGACACCGATGCGATCATTCCCAAACAGTTTTTGCAAAAAGTCACCCGTACTGGCTTTGGTCAGCACCTGTTTCACGATTGGCGCTTTTTAGATGATGCGGGCAAGCAACCGAACCCTGACTTTGTGCTCAATCAAGCTCGCTACCAAGGGGCGAGCGTGTTACTCACCCGCGAAAACTTTGGCTGTGGCTCGTCACGCGAACATGCTCCTTGGGCGCTGGATGATTACGGTTTTAAAGTGATTATCGCCCCCAGTTTTGCCGATATTTTCTATGGCAACTGCATTAATAACCAAATGGTGCCGGTGACCCTTGAAGAAGGCCAAATCGATGCTTTATTTACGTATGTGGCCGAAAATGAAGGTGCGACGGTAACGCTAGATTTGCCCGCCCAAACCATCCGTGCCGGTGAACACTGCTTTAGCTTCCAGATGGATGATTTTCGCCATCATTGCTTACTCGAAGGTTTGGATAGTATCGGGCTGACGTTACAGCACGAAGCGGAAATTTCGCGCTTTGAGCAGCAAATACCTGATTTTTTGGTGTAATACCATCCACTCATCTCTCGCCAATAAGTGCTGATTATTCCGCATTTATTGGCGTTCCTTCCCATTTTTCTATCCTCAATGAAACCAACCGCTGACTCGCTTGGTCTAGTCTCAAAGAAGGTTTGATCGCATTAAGGACTGACAATGCAAAAACATTTGATACTTCTGTTCGGGCTAGTGTTTCCGCTCATCAGCCAAGCCGCGCCCAAAGCGGACTACTGGGCAATGTGGGATGCACATAATCCTGACAGCCAAGCCACCTTCACGCATCACAGTTGGCAAGTATTACTCGATAAGTATTTACAGCCTCAGGGGCAGCACACCTTATTTAACTACGCAGCCGTCACCGAGGCCGAAAAAGCGACCCTCGATCATTACATTCGCATGCTTACCAAGCGCGATCCGCGTACCCTGAGCAAAGACGAACAATACGCGTATTGGGTTAATCTCTACAACTCAGTCACCGTAAAGCTAATTTTGGACGCCTATCCAATCGGTTCGATCACCAAGCTAGGCGGACTCTTTAGCTTTGGTCCGTGGGATGATGACGTAGTGACGGTGGCGGGCGAAGCCCTCACGCTCAATGAAATCGAACACCGTATTTTGCGTCCGCTATGGCAAGATCCGCGTACCCACTATGCGGTCAATTGTGCCAGCCTTGGCTGCCCTAACCTGCAACCGCAAGCCTTTCAAGCCGACACCTTGGATGCGCAATTAGAACAAGCCGCCTACACCTTTATTAATAGTGATAAAGGCGTGAGTCAGCAGGGTAATCAGTGGCAGCTTTCTTCTATCTATGAGTGGTTTGAGACTGACTTTGGCGGCAGTGAACAAGGGGTGATCACCCATATCAATCAATATAGAGACATCAAGCTTCCCAAGGATGCACGCTTGGATTATGACTACGACTGGACGCTTAACCAACTCGCGGACTAAAAGGCTTGGTGAACACTAAGCCAATCAGTACAATAGCACCGTACTCATTGGGGAGCCTCATGGCTGAGATTGCGCGCGGCGCTAAACCCATCGAACCTGATCCAGCTAACACTGGCGTAGGGATTGAGACTTGATGTTGCCATCAACTTGCCTCAACACCCACGCCCAACTTAGGAGCGTGCTGTGAAAGTTATTACCTCTGTTCTCACTCTGGTTTCTTTATCGCTGTTATCACTCAGCGCCCGTGCCGCCGACCCTCTGACGGTCTATACCTATGATTCTTTTATCGCCGATTGGGGCGCAGGGCCAAAAATCAAAGCCGAATTTGAAAAACGCTGTGACTGCCAATTAGAGTTTGTGTCTCTTAGTGACGGTGCTGCTCTGCTTAATCGCTTACGTATCGAAGGCAATACTACCAAGGCTGATATTGTACTCGGTATGGATACTAACTTGATGAAAGAAGCTGAGCGTAGCGGCATTGTCGCCGAGCACGCGGTGAATACGGAGCGCCTGCAGGTACCCGGCGGTTGGGATAATCCCTACTTTATCCCCTACGATTACGGCTACTTTGCCTTTGTGTATGACACCACGCGTTTGCTCGACCCACCCAAAAGCTTGAAAGCTTTGATTGAGGAGCGTGATGACATCAGTGTGATTTACCAAGATCCACGCGTGTCAACAGTTGGCCAAGGCTTGATGCTGTGGATCCAAAAAGTATACGGCGATCAAAGCCAGCAGGCATGGCGCGATCTTGCCGACAACACTATTACCGTGACCAAAGGCTGGACCGAAGCGTACAACATGTTCCTCAACAAAGAGGCAGATATGGTGCTTTCATACACCTCTTCGCCCGCCTATCACCTGGTCGCTGACGATGATGACCGCTTTGCCGCCGCCATGTTTGAAGAAGGCCACTATATGCAAATTGAAGTGGCGGCGAAGTCTGCTTATACCGACCAACCAGAACGCGCCGATGCGTTTCTACAATTTATGCTCAGTGACGCAGCACAGTCTGTGATCCCAACCACGCAGTGGATGTACCCGGTCACTGATGTTAGCTTGCCTGACGCCTTCTATACGCTGAACAAACCAGAAGAGAGCCTGTTGTACCAGCCCGATGAAGTGATGGGTAACCGTCAGCAATGGGTGCGCGATTGGCAAACCGCTTTGGTTGAATAACGTCGATGCTTAACCCTTCTCGAACCTGGCCGGGCAGTCTCGCGGCCAGCTTGGTCGTGTTATTAATTGGCAGCGCACTCTGGGCGCTGTTCTTACACAGTCAAGACTTGAAGCTGTCCGCCCTGTGGCAAGATGCCTATCTGCGCCATGTCACGCTGTTTAGCTTTAAGCAGGCTACCTTATCTGTGGTGCTCAGCGTTGGGCTCGCCATTCCTGTGGCCCATGCGCTGGCTCGGCGACAATTTCCAGGGAAAGCTTGGCTACTCAAACTGTTTGCCATGACCCTGGTGCTGCCGGTATTGGTGGGCGTGTTTGGATTGGTTGCCATCTACGGCCGTAGCGGTTGGATTGCACAAGCCTTCGCGTACTTTGATGCGGCGATGCCATTTTCTCTCTATGGCTTAAGCGGCATTTTGCTTGCGCATGTTTTCTTTAACCTGCCTTTTTCGGCCCAATTGATGGTGCAGGCCTTGGAAGGGATCCCGGCGGATCAAAGGCGCCTGGCAACCCAGCTTGGTCTAAGAGGCTGGCAACGTTTTCGCCACCTTGAATGGCCTTATCTGCGGCAAAGTCTACCCCATGTCGTCGGACTGGTATTCATGCTGTGTTTCACCAGCTTCGCCACCGTGATGGCATTAGGCGGTGGCCCCAAAGCGACCACCATTGAATTGGCTATCTATCAAGCCATTCATTTTGATTTTGACTTACAAACCGGTGCCGCTCTGGCGCTGTGGCAAATGCTCTTGTGCGGCACCTTTGCTTTTATTGTGCAAACACTGACTCGGCCGATTGCCAACACCCCCAGCGAAGTGCAACCGCTTCCATCGGCACTCGATAGTCGCACGGCGAAGTGTTGGGACAGTCTCTGGATTGCGCTGACTTTATTGTTGGTTCTACCACCTCTCGGGGTTGTGATCGCGCGTGGCCTTAACCCTAGCGCGTTAATTGTGCTGAGCGACACGGCATTATGGCAAGCCACCATGCATTCACTGCTTATCGCTACCGGAGCAACCGTCTTGGCCTTCGTGTTGGCCACCTCTGTCATCTTAGCTAGTCGTCATTGGCGCTTGAACGGGCGTAAGAAACAAGCGAATGGCATTGAAACGTTAGGGGCGATGATTTTGGTGGTACCCAGTATTGTCCTCAGTACCGGGCTTTTTTTACTGTTTCGCCAGTTTAGCGATGTATTCAGCTTGGCGCTGTGGTTGGTGATGGCCGTGAACGCCCTGATGGCGTTGCCCTATTTAATAAAAGTACTGAGCGCGCCCGCCTATCAACTTGCCCAGTCCTATCACAATCTTTGCGCTACCTTGGGGCTAAAAGGTGTCAACCGTCTACGTCTTATCGAATGGCAGTGTTTACGCGCCCCGATCGCGCGCGGCGCGGCGGTGAGTTTTGTGTTATCGATGGGCGATCTTAGTGCGATCGCACTTTTTGGTAGCCAAAATTTTCAAACCCTGCCGCTCTATTTGTTTCGCTTGATGGGGAGCTACCAAATGGACGCAGGCGCTGCCGCTGCCATGCTATTACTGCTTACCAGTTTGGGTTGCTATGCCCTAATCACTCGTCTGATCCAATGGAGACACGCATGCTGACGCTTTCCAATGTCCACTATCGTTACCAGCAAGATTGGATGATCTTTGATGCCCAAATAGCCCCTGGAGAGATTGTGGCTGTGCTCGGGCCCAGCGGTGCAGGCAAAAGCACCTTATTATCACTGATTGCTGGGCTGATCGCGCCAGATAGTGGCGAGATCACTATTGATGGCAAGCCTGTCACCACGACGCCCGCCCACCAGCGGCCACTGTCTATCTTGTTTCAAGAGCACAACGTATTTACCCATTTGTCAGTATTCGACAACATGGCAATTGGCTTGTCTCCCTCGCTTAAACTCACGGCCACACAGCAAGAGGCCGTGCGCCATGCTGCACACGCAGTAGGGTTGACCGATTATTTATCTCGTCTACCCAGCCAACTATCGGGCGGCCAACGCCAACGCATCGCCTTGGGGAGAAGCATCGCACGCAACCAGCCTTTATTACTGCTCGATGAACCCTTTTCGGCACTTGATCCGGCGCTAAAACAAGACATGTTAGCCTTGGTCAAACGTACCGCTCAAGAACAAGGCACGACGGTGGTAATGGTCACTCACCATCCAGACGATGCACAAGCGATCGCCAATCAATTTATCTATCTCGATAATGGCCGAATCCAGCTTCACGATCCGGTTGATACGCTCAAGACACCGCCAGCCATCATGCGTGATTATATCGGTGTCACGGCGTAACCCTATCAGTGGCGGCATAGAGGCCGCCACCTTGATGGTTAAAGGTTCTCTTCGGCAAACTCAGCCAGCCGGCTTCGCACCACACCATTGAGGTACACGCACGCACTGCCTTCAAAGTTTTTAAACCGCTCAACAATGTAAGTCAGTCCGGATGTTACAGGTGTCAAATAGGAAGAGTCGATTTGCGCTAAGTTCCCCGAGCACACTAACTTAGTCCCCTCCCCACAACGGGTGATAATGGTTTTAAGCTGAGAGGCGGTCAGGTTTTGGCACTCATCCAAAATCACAAACGCGTTTTGAATCGAGCGCCCGCGCATAAAGTTAATCGATTTAAACTGCAGATTCGCTTTTTCCATAATGTAGCGCATCGAACCGTCGGTGCATTCATCATTCATGTGTAAGGCTTCGAGGGTATCGGTCACTGCGCCGAGCCATGGCAGCATTTTCTCTTCTTCTGTCCCGGGGAGAAAACCAATCGACTCGCCAATATCTGGCGTATTACGAGTAACGATAATCTTATCGTACATGCCCTTTTCTACCACTAACTCTAATGCCGCAGCCATGGCTAAAATCGTTTTCCCACAGCCTGCAGGCCCTGTCAGAATGGTTAAATCAATCGTGGGATCAAGCAACGCATCCATTGCCATGCCTTGATAGATATTTTTCGGTTTAACATCCCAAGCAGCACGGTTCATTAATCGCTCTCGACTGAGATCTTTGATGATCGCTTTATCACCATCAATGGCTTGCACTCGTGCGGCGAAGTCGTCACTTTCATCCAATAAGTACTGGTTCACAAAAGGCGTTTCTAATAGCTCAGCCGGTAATGTGTGGCGTGTTTCGGAGCCATAGGCCTGGCTGTCGCATTGCCCCACTTTATCCCAAAAACTGCCCGCACATTGATGGAAGCCTTTGGTGAGCAACCGAACATCATCAATCAGTTGGTCGGTACGGTAATCCTCGACATACATCACCCCCGCCCCTTTGGCACGCAGGCGCATATTGATATCTTTGGTCACCAGCACGACTTTGCGCGGTGAGCGTTTGGTTTGAAGGTATAACACCGCATTTAAAATGCGATTATCGCC
Source organism: Salinivibrio sp. AR640 (assembly GCF_001995405.1). Classification (NCBI taxonomy): domain Bacteria; kingdom Pseudomonadati; phylum Pseudomonadota; class Gammaproteobacteria; order Vibrionales; family Vibrionaceae; genus Salinivibrio; species Salinivibrio sp. AR640. The sequence continues at coordinate 58,744 of NZ_MUFD01000008.1, forward strand.
CGCTTTATCGGCAAAGGCATGGACCGTTTCTTTAATCTCAAAATCAGCCAGAATGGAGACGGTACCCGTCGCATCGCCTTTACCAACCACAATACCCTCGCCAATTTCATCGGGTGTGGCTTCTTTAAAGATATCTTCCAAGGCACGAATCGCCACACGGGCATCCCGAGAGACATCACGCTTGCTATCTTTAATACGGTCAAGCTCTTCGAGGACGGTCATAGGAATCACGACATCGTGTTCTTGGAAGGAATAGATGGCGAAAGGTTCGTGGAGGAGAATGTTAGTGTCTAATACAAACAGCTTCCGGTCGGCGTCGCCCATAGGCACCTCCTGTGTCGGCAATTCACTGTCGATGACAGCGCTTAAAGTAAGCATAGACCTGGCCGTTGCGCATCGCCCAACTTGTTTGATTGTGCCAGTTCACGTTTTCATCTTTGCCGCGCGTTGATGACGTTTGTATGTCAAGACGATCTTTGCCGCGATTGATGGAGTTTCATCGTGACCCTCCTCACAAGTTCGAGTACTATTGGCGACCAATTTTTTCAGTGCCACACTGAATAACACACTATTTAATCGGGTTGCGTTTGCGCGGCACCGAGTCTTTCGACAATCGAGTTAATTCAGAGGTTTTCCCTTATGTCATTTGCGCTTGGACAACGTTGGATCAGTGATACGGAGCATGATCTTGGACTGGGCACTGTGGTGTCCGTTGATGGCCGTACCGTGACCCTAATGTTTCCTGCTAGTGATGAAACACGGCTGTACGCCAGCCATGACGCGCCCGTGACTCGGGTGATGTTCAACCCCGGCGATGAGGTAGAAAGTCACGAGGGCTGGACCATGACCGTCTCGCGCGTTGAAGAAAACGACGAGGTGTTGACCTATTACGGCTATCGCGAAGACACCGAGGAAGACGAAGTCCCGCTGCGCGAAATCTTACTCAGCCATCAGATCCGCTTTAACAAGCCGCAAGACAAACTCTTTGCCGGTCAACTTGACCGCATGGATCGTTTTGCGTTGCGTTATCGGGCGTTAACCAATCAGCATCAGCAGTTGCGTAGCCCTCTACGGGGGTTGACGGGGATGCGTGCTGGATTAATTCCTCATCAACTTTACATTGCCCATGAGGTGGGTCGTCGTCACGCACCGCGGGTTTTGCTCGCGGATGAAGTCGGCTTAGGGAAAACCATTGAAGCGGGCATGATCATTCACCAGCAAGTGCTTGCAGGCCAAGCCGAGCGGGTACTGATCGTGGTTCCAGAAACCTTGCAGCATCAGTGGTTGGTCGAGATGATGCGCCGCTTTAATCTGCACTTCTCTATTTTTGACGAAGAGCGCTGTGTCGAGGCCTTTGCTGACTCACCCAACCCATTTGATACCCAGCAACTGGTGTTATGTTCACTGGAGTTTTTACGCAAAAACCGGCGTCGCGTCGAGCAAGTCTGTGACACCCATTGGGACTTATTGGTGGTGGACGAAGCACACCATTTAACCTGGACACCAACGGCACCGAGCCGTGAATATCAGATTATCGAAAGCATTGCTGAGCATACCCCTGGGGTGTTGTTACTCACCGCGACCCCTGAGCAGTTAGGTCAGCAAAGTCATTTTGCGCGTTTACGCCTGCTCGACCCTGATCGTTTTTATGATTATGACGCCTTTGTTGAAGAAGCCGAACAATATGCCCCTGTCGCCGAAGCGGTTGAAGCGCTACTTGCCGATGCCCCGTTAAGTGATAATGCCCAACGTAGCATTCGGGCGCTATTGCAAAGTGACGAGCTTGATGAACGCTTCAGCGCCATTGATAGCGATGATGATGCAACCAAGCACACCGCTCGCCAACAGCTGATTGATGATTTAATGGATCGCCACGGTACCGGGCGCGTTTTGTTCCGTAACACGCGGGCTGCCATCAGTGGCTTCCCGAGCCGGCATCTGCACATGCACCCTATGGCGTTACCGAGCCAGTATCAAACTGCCATGCGGGTGGCGGGCATGATGGGAGGCACAAGCTCGAGCGAACAAAAAGCGGTACAAAATCTTTATCCTGAAGATATTTATCAGCAGTTTGAGGGCGATAGTGCCAGCTGGTGGGGCTTTGACCCACGTATCGATTGGTTGCTGGATTATTTAAAAACCCACCGTCGCGACAAAGTACTGATCATTTGCTCACGCGCGCAAACCGCACTGACGCTTGAGCAGGCCTTGCGCGAGCGTGAGGGGATCCGTGGCACCGTGTTCCATGAAGGCATGTCGATTGTTGAGCGTGATAAAGCGGCAGCGTACTTTGCCCAAGAGGAAGGCGGGGCTCAAGTCTTGATTTGCTCTGAAATTGGATCAGAAGGCCGGAACTTCCAGTTTGCCCATCAGCTGGTGATGTTCGACTTACCGATGAACCCCGACTTGCTCGAGCAGCGCATTGGTCGCCTTGATCGTATTGGTCAGCGTCAAGATATTGCCATTCACGTTCCTTACCTTGAAGGCACAGCGCAAACCATTTTAGCGCGTTGGTATCACGAAGGGCTTGATGCCTTTGAGGATACCTGCCCAACCGGCCGTGCGGTGTTTGAGCAGTATGGCGAGACATTGTTAACACTGTTAGCCAATAATCAACATGATGATGCGCTAAATACGCTCATTCACGATAGCGCCGCCATGAATCAACGCCTTAAAGCAGAAATGGAGCAAGGCCGCGATAAACTGCTCGAGATGCACTCACACGGCGGGGAGGCTGCCAAGCAGCTGGCGCAAACCATCGCCGATCAAGATGGCGATACGGGCCTTGTCACCTTCACGCTCGGTCTGTTTGATACCATCGGCGTTAATCAAGATGACAAAGGCGAAAACGCCATCGTGGTCAAGCCGTCGGAGCAGATGATGGTGCCCAGTTACCCTGGCCTACCAACGGATGGGTGCACACTGACCTTCGACCGCAATACGGCACTCAGTCGCGAAGATGTGCAGTTTGTCTCTTGGGAGCACCCGATCGTGCGTGGCGGTATCGACTTATTGCTGAGCGAAAACATCGGCACCACCGCGGTCTCTTTGCTCAAAAACAAAGCGCTGCCTGTGGGAACCCTGTTTGTTGAACTGATTTACACCATTGATGCACAAGCCCCTAAATCGTCGGGTATTCATCGCTTTTTACCGCAAACGCCGGTGCGGTTGCTTTTGGATGCGAACGGCAATGATCTTTCAGCCAACGTTGAGTTTGAATCGTTTCATCGCCAGCTCAGCCCGGTGAATCGTCATTTAGGCAGTAAAATGGTCAACTCGGTTCAAGCCCAAGTCCACCAGCTGATTGAGAAAAGCGAACCGCTGGCCCAAAAAGCCTTGTCTGAGATTCAAACGGCCGCCCACCAAGAGATGGACAGCGAGCTGAATCAGGCCTTAGCACGGCTCGATGCACTGAAAACGGTTAACCCCAATATTCGTGATGATGAGCTCGACGCACTACGCGATCAGATCAGTACCTTGTCGCATCATATTCAACACGCACAAGTCGATTTAGACGCCCTGCGTTTGATTGTGGTCAGCCACCAATAATCACCCTTTGAACGAAGGCGGGGCCAACCGGCCCCGAACCCTTATATGGCAATCATTGAGTATCACCCTCCCACCACACCTTGGCTCGATATCTTGTATCAAGATGCCGATTTGGTGGTAATTAATAAACCCAGTGGATTATTGGCTAACCCTGGCCGTGATCCTGCGCATTACGACAGTGCGTGGTCACGGGTTAAAGCCGAATTCCCGGACGCAGAGCTGGTCCATCGTTTAGATATGTCGACCTCTGGCGTCATGGCGTTTGCCGCGCACAAAGCCGCTGAGCGACACCTTAAAGCGCAATTTCGCGAGCGCGTGCCCACCAAGTTGTATTACGCCGAAGTGTGGGGGCACCCTATACACGACGAGGGAAATGTCGATCTGCCCTTGATTTGCGACTGGCCCAATCGCCCCAGACAGAAGGTCTGTTTTGAACACGGCAAGCCCTCGCAAACGCACTACCGCTGTTTGCATCAGCATGCACAGACAAGCTTAATGGCATTGTATCCTCTCACCGGCCGCTCTCATCAGCTCCGTGTGCATATGCAGGCCCTTGGGCATGGGATTGTCGGCGATGAGTTTTATGCGCTGCCAGAAGCCTTTGAGTATGCCTCTCGCCTTCATTTGCATGCCGCAGAGTTAAGCATTTTGCATCCTGTCACTGAAACGCCGATGCACTTTCAAGCGCCCTGCGCATTTTATCCGCAGATGCCGGATAATCGACTAGCGAGTGAGTATCAGCTTGCGCCTGCTAACCTCACAGGCTGACCATTAAGGTTTGCAGAAAAGCTACTAATCTCACATTCTAGGGCCATGCATTGAGACACGGAGATCAACATGGCTCATCACACCCCCATCAAGGTGGTTTTTCTCGATAGAGACACCATTCCTGCTCACATTACGCTGCCAACGCTTCATCACCCCCATCATTGGCAATCCTACCCTGCCACCGCTCCCGGTGACGTGATCGATCGCCTGCAACATGCCGATGTGGCAATCACCAATAAAGTCGTGATCAATGAAGCAATACTGACTGCACTTCCCAAGCTAAAACTGATCGCGGTCGCGGCAACCGGGGTCAACAATGTCGATTTAGCGGCTTGTCAGGCACACGGCGTACAAGTCTGCAACGTACAAGGGTATGCCACCCAATCCGTGCCCGAGCATGTCATGACTCTGATTTACGCCTTAAAACGTCAGCTGATGGGTTATCATGCCGATGTGCGTCAAGGTGAATGGCAAAAACGGGGCCAGTTTTGCTTTTTTACTCACCCGATAGGCAGTGTTGCTGGCAGTACCTTGGGGATTATTGGCAAAGGCGCACTAGGAGAAGCGGTCGGGCAATTGGCCCAGGCCGTAGGCATGAAAGTCATGTTTGCCGAGCATCAAGGGGCGAGCCATTGCCGGCCAGGCTACCAGCCCTTTGAACAGGTGATTCAACAGGCTGATGTGCTGTCGCTGCATTGCCCGTTAACCGACAAAACCCGACATCTGATTAGTCAAGATGTGTTGGCCAAGATGCCACAGCATGCCATTTTGATTAATACTGGGCGCGGCGATCTCGTGGATGAACAGGCCCTGTTATGCGCGTTAAAACGCGGCCAAATTGGTGGTGCTGGCTTGGATGTGCTTAGTCAAGAGCCCGCCCCCGACGCACATCCGTTAGTTGCAGCATCATTACCCAACCTTATTGTCACCCCGCATATTGCTTGGGGCGCTGACGAAGCCGTTCACACTCTGGCACAACAGCTGATCGCCAATATTGATGGGTTCTTTCGTGGTGCACCACAACACACGCTGATTGATGCGCTGGATTGATGATCGCGACGATTAATCAACCTAACGAGCCCGCTATATATCGCGGGCTTTTTTCACTACGTCGTACGCTTTTTGGATTTCTTGCGCTTTTTCTTTCGCCATCTCCATCATTTCTGGCGGTAAACCTTTCGCCATCAATTTATCGGGGTGATGCTCATTCATCAGTTTCCGATACGCTTTTTTCACCTCCTGAGAGGAAGCAGAAGCGTCAACACCTAATACATCATAGGCATCGTCGATTTCATTCTGCTGCGGCGGCGCACCGGGGCCATCGGATTGATGCTGCCAGCCGCCTTGATAGCCTTGACTAAAGCGAAACGCAGCTTCTTGCATTCGCAGGCGCTGTTCCAGTTGCTGTGGCGAAAAGCCCAACTTTTCGGCAATTACATACAAAAGTTCACGCTCTTTAGGATGGATCTCACCATCAGCAAACGCAGCTTGTATCTGCATTTCCAAAAAGACACGCGATAAATCACGTTGCCCCTGGCTTAAGGCACGAATACTGTTGAGGGTTTCATCCAGCGGAAAGTCACTGTCTTTTCCCTCGCGAAACGCCTGCTGGGCCAGTTGCCTAGCTTCACCTTGCAACTGCATGCGATCCATCAATAAGCTGGCGAGCTGAATTTCTTGTTGCGTCACCTGCCCTTTAGCTTTCGCCATATGTCCCATCACGGCAAAGGTGCCATGGAAAAAAACACGTTGTGCTTGTGGCCCTTGGCCACCCAAACCGCCGAAACGCGCGCGCTGTTTCGCTTTATCAAACTGATGACCTAAGAAAAGGCCAAGAAGAAAACCGATTGGGCCTCCCAACAATGTGCCGAGAATTGCCCCAATTACCTTGCCATTTAGTCGCATGCCATGGTCTCATTGCTAGTTTCACACCCTGCACATTTAAAGGTGATGCCGGGCGCAAATTGATTTATGATAATCGCATTTTGCAGCCAAAGCATACTGATGCGTTGCCTTCGTGTACACCACGCAATCAGATAAAACAGGAATGTCTTCTTCAATGTCACCGACTGCACGTAGCTTTTTAGCCACCATGATCAGCTTGGCGCTCTACGGCCCAGCCCTTGTGTTTGCCAACACAGACCCAGCGACTCAGCCTTGCTCTGACAAGGAGGCCCAGTGCGTTCCGGCCAGCGAGCAGACACAGGATGTAAATAACGCCCCCATTCGTGTGGTCGCAGATCGTGCTGAGGCGCAGACCAACGACAAAGCCATCTATAGTGGCAATGTCGAAGTTACGCAAGGCCACCGAAAGATGACGGCCGATACCGCAACCTTACGCGATCCAGAGCGGATCGTTACGGCACAAGGAGATGTGGTATTCAATGATGGCCAGATGATGGTGACATCAGATTATCTACAAGCCAACCTCGAAAGCGAAGACACCACGCTGAATAACGCCCAGTATAAGATGCTATGTACCCCAGGACGGGGCGAGGCGAAACGGGTGTTTAAAAACGGCACCACCTTCTACGAGCTTGAGGATGGCACCTATACCACGTGTCCAGATGAAGATAAAAGCTGGCGGTTTTCTGCCTCAAAAATTGAGAAAGAAGACAGCAGCTTATTTGCTGATCTTTATCACCCTAGATTTGAGGTAATGGACGTCCCGATCTTTTATCTGCCTTATTTGCGTGTACCGGTAGAAGAAGGTCGGCTGACAGGCTTTTTATATCCGTCGCTTACTTGGAGTGATCGTGATGGCATCGAGATGGAAACGCCGTTTTATTGGAATATCCATCCGCAACTGGATGCCACACTCACGCCCAAATATATGTCTGAGCGAGGCGTTCAATTAAAGACCAACATTCGCTACCTTACACCAATAGGAAGCGGGTCGCTTTACTCTGAATACCTGCCTGACGATCAACTCAACCCCGAGCTCGATTCACGTTGGGGGTTCAACTGGCAACATAGCGGTGTACAAGGTCACTGGCGCTACGAAGCAGATTACAGCAAAGTCAGTGATATCGCTTACTTTCAGAGCCTGGACTCTAATGTGGGCAAACGAGAAGACAACACGCTACTCCAAACGGGCGAAATCAGTTATCGCGGTTTAGATTGGAACAGTACAGTTCGTGTTCGCGACTTCCAAGCGCTAACAGAAGGTACCAGTGTCTATCGCTTGATGCCACAAGTGGATCTTAACTACTACGCGCCACAAGTCACGGATTGGCTCGATATTAGTGTGCCTGCGCAATTTAGTGTATTTGCTAACGATGATCCCAATAAACCCGAAGCCACCCGGACACATTTAGCCCCGACCCTAACGCTGCCATATACCCGCCCTTGGTTTAATGCCACGGCGGAAGCCAGCATGCTGTATACGCACTATGATCAGCGCTTTGATAGCGCCATCCAGGATGCAGAATCTAATGCGGAGCTGARCCATTCAGTCGAGCGAAAAATCCCCACTCTGCGCCTGCACTCTGGCGTTGTCCTAGAGCGTAACTTCTGGGCCATGGGCGGTCATTTCAGCCAAACTATCGAGCCGCAAGTCCAATATTTGTATATTAAAGATGTGGATCAAGACGGTATCTATAATCCGGTCAACTTTAGTGGCGGCGGTTATGATACCGCACGCTTGCAAACCGACTACTACGGTCTATTTCGCGGTAATCAATTCAGTAGCATTGATTACATTAATCCGGCAAACCAACTCACCTACGGCGCGACGACCCGCTTTTATGATGGCGGATATAAAGAGCGTCTGAATTTGTCCTTTGGGCAAATTTACTACTTTGACCAACCGTCTAACCAAGATGCAGAAACCTTTGATTATTCGTCTTGGGCGTTAGAAGGGGAAGCCAACATTGATGACAACTTGTTTGTCCGCGCATCGATGCAATATGACAGCAACTTACGCGAAATGCAGTTTGGTAACGCGATTGCTGAATATCGCCGCGGCCAGTTTTATGCACAAACCAGTTATCGCTACGTCGCACAAGAATATATTGTCTCGACGCTGCCAAACCGAGACATCAGCCGGCTCACCGATGATGGCCTCTCACAAGCTGGCGTCGTCACAGGGTTTCCTCTCGGCGGCGGGCTAAGTTTTACAGGCCAATACTGGCGCGACCTTACCCAAGATGTCATGTTGGAAAACCAAGTTAGCCTCACCTATCGCTCAGACTGTTGGGTCGTCGGGTTAAGTTACAACGAGTACTTAATGTCGCGCGCTGATATTAACGCCGATCCGGTTTACGACAACAATGTTACCTTGTCATTCAGCTTACTCGGATTGGGAGCTGACAGTGGCTTTAACTTTAACACTGACTCAGGCAACGCTCTGGGTTATCGTGATCCCTTTGCATTAAAGAACTAACACGCCTTATTGTGGTCTGGACTGTTGAACCTATGAAAAAAAGTGGACAAAGCATGAACAAATGGAGTCACGCCCTCATCACTGGCGTTTTAGTGTTGCTGACCCCCTTAACCCAAGCAGCACCTCAAGAGCTAGATCGCGTCATCGCAGTTGTGAATGATGGTGTGGTGCTGAACAGTGAAATGACGGCCATGCGCCAAACGGTCACCCGTAATGCGGCCAACGGAGATCGTGAATTACCGCCTCAAGACGTTCTTGAAGAGCAGATGCGCGAGCGACTCATTGTTGAAGAACTACAGCTACAGGAAGCAAAGCGGCTAGGCATCCAAATTGACGACAGCCAGTTACAACAAGCGATCAAAAATATTGCTAAAGAGCAATCGGTCAGTGTGAATGCTCTGCGCGACAAAATGGCAGAGCAAGGGATCGCATGGGATCAATATCGCGAGCAAGTTCGCCGAGAGCTCACGATTTCAGAAGCGCGCAATGCACAGGTACGCCGCCGTATTAGCATTTTGCCGCAAGAAGTTGAGACATTAGCCAGTCAGCTTAACGAACAGCAGATGCAAAAAGTGCGTTATAAGCTCTCTCACATCCAACTCAAATTGGATGATGATGCGGACAAAGCTGAACGTGACGCGGTGAAAAAGCAAGCGTATCGCTTAGTCGATACATTACGTCATGGCGGCAACGTGGCGGAGCTGGCGATGGAATATTCTAAGGGACCCAAAGCACTTGATGGCGGTGATTGGGGCTGGTTGCGCCTAGAAGAAATGCCAACGATTTTCGCCGACCAAATTACCAACCAAGGAAAAGACGCTATTATCGGGCCATTTCGCAGTGGTGTGGGTTTTCATATTTTGAAAATCGATGATGTGCAAGGTTTGGAAACGGTCGCCGTTACCGAAGTTAAAGCCCGCCATATTTTGATCAAACCCTCGATCGTACTCAGTGATAAAGGAGCGAAAAAAGAGCTCAATCAGCTGATTGCACAAATCGAGCGTGGCGAACAAACCTTTGCCGACCTCGCCAAACAATATAGTGATGACCCGGGCTCTGCCGTTAACGGGGGGGACTTAGGCTGGTCAACCACAGAAGCTTATGTGCCCGCGTTTAAAGCCAAAGTCGATAGTTTGCCAAAAGGTCAAATTAGTGAGCCTTTTAAGACCGTGCATGGCTGGCATGTGGTTGAAGTGACCGATCGTCGCGATGTCGATAAAACCGATGCGGCGGTTAAAAACCGTGCTTACCGTATGCTGTTTAACCGCAAATTTAATGAAGAAGCGCAAGCCTGGCTGCAAGAGCTGCGCGCGGGTGCCTATGTTGAGGTGATCAATGATGACAGCTGAGCGTATCGCAATCACCCCTGGCGAGCCGGCGGGCATTGGTCCGGATTTGGTCTTAGCAATGGCCCTGCTCTCTTGGCCACATCAGCTGGTAGCTATCGCCAATAAACAGATGCTGGCAGCGCGAGCCGAAGCGCTCAATCTCGCCGTGAGTTTGCGGGACTATGACCCATCAGCACGGCCTCGCCCTCATCAAGCAGGGGAGCTGGTCGTTGCAGATATCCCGATGGGCGCAGATGTTGTGCCAGGCCAGTTAGATGAGGCCAATGGTCGCTATGTGCTCGACACGCTGACTCGTGCGGCAGAAGGCAATATGACCGGCGAATTTGCAGCGGTTGTCACCGGGCCTGTCCATAAAGGGATCATTAATCGCGCCGGCGTTTCCTTCAGCGGTCATACTGAGTTTTTTGCCCAACACGCCAACGTCAACCAAGTGGTGATGATGCTGGCCACCGAAGGCTTACGTGTCGCGCTGGTGACGACGCACATCCCACTCGCCTATGTGGCTAAAGCTATTACCCGTGAGCGCTTGCATGACGTCATTGCGATTTTGCATCAAGACTTACAACAAAAATTCGCCATTAAGCAACCGCGCATTTATATCTGCGGTCTCAATCCGCACGCGGGAGAGGACGGCTGCTTGGGTCGAGAAGAAATCGACATCATTGAGCCAGCGCTTGATGAGTTACGCCAACAAGGCATGGATATTATTGGCCCACTGCCCGCCGACACCCTTTTTCAGGATAAATATTTGCAAGACGCCGACGCTGTCTTAGCGATGTATCACGACCAGGGCTTACCTGTGTTAAAATTCAAAGGATTTGGGCGCTCGGTGAATATCACCTTGGGCCTCCCATTTGTTAGAACATCAGTAGATCATGGTACCGCATTGGATTTAGCGGGTACCGGTACGGCGGATACAGGAAGCCTGCGGACGGCCATCTCCCACGCCATTGAATTAGTAGATAGCAAAGCATGAGCGATAAAGTCCATCAAGGCCACCGTGCCAGAAAACGTTTCGGACAAAACTTCCTAAACGACCCGTATGTCATCGACGGTATTGTCGCGGCAATCAATCCTTTATCTGGTGAAAACCTGGTAGAGATTGGCCCGGGTTTAGGCGCATTGACCGAACCGGTGACCGAACAAGTCGATCACCTCAACGTGGTCGAACTCGACCGCGATCTTGCCGCGCGCCTGCGAAGCCATCCATTTATGGGACCAAAGCTGACGGTTCATGAAGCCGATGCCATGGCGTTTGATTTCGCTGAGCTGGCAAAGCAGGGGCCTCTGCGCATTTTCGGTAACTTACCGTACAATGTCTCCACCCCATTGATGTTTCATCTCTTTTCCTTTACTGACCACGTACAGGATATGCATTTCATGCTACAAAAAGAGGTGGTAAAACGTTTGGCCGCAGGCCCAGGCACTAAAGCCTATGGCCGCCTCACGGTCATGGCACAATACTACTGCAAAGTGGTGCCCGTGCTGGAAGTACCGCCAAGCGCCTTTAAGCCAGCGCCCATGGTCGATTCTGCGGTCGTTCGCCTCGTCCCACATAAAACCTTACCGCATCCAGTCACTAATTTGTCGTGGTTGGAACGTGTTTGTCGTGAAGGCTTTAATCAACGCCGCAAAACTATCCGGAACGGTTTCAAATCGCTGGTCGATGTTGACACCTTAACCGAGCTCGGAATCGATCCCAGTTTACGTCCAGAGAACATGACACTGGCGCAATTCTCTCGCCTCGCAAATTGGTTAGATGCCAATCACTCATCATAAACAGGAGTCTTGACTTGCAAGCCACTGAACCCGCGCAATTCGAGGTCCACGTCGCCACTCAATACGTGGAAGACCAATCGGAACCAGACCATGAACGCTTTGTCTTTTCCTACACGGTCACGATTAAAAATGTAGGAGACGCCCCCGCACAGTTGATGCGAAGAAAGTGGCTGATCACTGACGCTAATGGCAAGGAGTTGGAAATCGAAGGTGAGGGGGTTGTCGGCGAGCAACCTAAGATTGCCGCAGGCGAAAAGTATACCTATACCAGTGGTACCATCATTGAAACGCCTGTTGGGGTGATGCAAGGGTTTTACACCATGCAAAATCAAGATGCGCAGTCTTTTAAGGTCAATATTGCACCTTTCCGTCTCGCGCTCCCCAACATTCTTCACTAACTCCTCCAAGGAGGCATATGGCTACCTATCTTGTCGGGGACATCCACGGCTGCGATAAAGCGCTACATGCTTTATTGGCTGAAGCTGACTTTTCGCCGGCCCGAGATACGCTTTACTCGGTCGGCGATCTCGTCGCACGCGGTCCCGATTCCCTCGCAGTTTTACGGTATTTTTATCAGCTTGGTGAATCCGCAAAGTTGGTATTGGGCAATCATGATCTCCATTTGCTGGCGGTCGCCAATGGGATTAAACCCGTCAAAGCAAAAGATAAAACGCAACCTATCTTTGATGCGCCAGACGCAGACAGACTATTAAACTGGCTGGCTCAACAGCCGCTAATACGCGATGTACCCGCACCAGACGGCGGGTTTCTGCTGACCCATGCCGGCATCAGTCCGCAGTGGGATAAATCGACTGCCGTCGCCTGCGCCCGTGAGGTGGAAACGATTCTGCGGAGTGAAGACCAAGTTTGGTTATTGGAGAATATGTACCATGACAGCCCTGATCAATGGGATGCTACGCTGACCGGGATAGCACGTTATCGCTATATTATTAATAGCTTCACGCGGATGCGTTTTTGTTCCCCTGACGGACGTTTGGATATGCAGTGCAAACTCCCCCCTGATCAAGCCTTAGGCAGTGGCTTAGTACCATGGTTCGAGGTACCTAATCGCCAACCGCTTGAGCAAGCCGTAGTCTTTGGTCACTGGGCGGCATTGAATGGCACTATTCAGCCCAAACTTTATGGGCTAGATACCGGCTGTGTCTGGGGAGGAAAGTTGACGCTCCTGCGTTGGGAAGACAAAGCCTGCTTTACCGTTCCCGCCGAATAGACAAAAGGTTAAGCGCGGTCCCAAACCGTAAAGGTAAGAGGGTGCGCATTTTTCTCATCCACGGGATGCGTGCCGACCTCGGTTTTTGACCATCCGGTTCCCCATTCTGGAAAACGGGTATCACCGTCAACGTCTAAATCGATAAAGGTGAGATACAAACGATCAGCCTGAGGTAAAAACGCTTGATAAATAGTACCGCCGCCAATCACCATCACTTCTTCATAGCCGGCCACCACTTCAAGCGCTTGCTCGGGAGAGCGCACCACAGTCACGCCCTCGGGCGCAAAGTCCGCATCACCACTGATCACCACATTGACACGCTTAGGCAGCGGGCGTCCAATCGACTCAAAGGTTTTACGTCCCATCACCACAGGGTGGCCCAGTGTTGTACGCTTAAACCACGCTAAATCAGCGGGCAAGTGCCAAGGCATTTGATTGTCTTTTCCGATCACGCGGTCGTTTGCCATTGCGGCCACTAAACTAATTCGCATTGCGCTCGCCTTCCTCGATTAGATCACTGGTCGGCGACGATAAAACAATAGCCCAGGCATCGCAAGACCAATTGCCAACGCGGAGAGAATAAAGCCAGCGCTGAGTAAGTTTTCAATCAAACTGGCCCATAGCACCGGGCTGTAACCTTGGTTATTAATCGTCACTAGCGCGATCATGGCCTTAAACGCGTACACCCCTGGAATCATGGGAATAATTGCAGCGACGGTAAAAACCTTCGGGTGAGCCAGGAAGCGCTGAGACCAATACACGCCCAGAAAACCAATCGTGGTCGCACCGGCCAGTGTCGCCCACTCAATCGCCACCCCCGACTCCATCAGAACAAAGCGTAAACCATGCCCAACCGCACCGCCATAAGCACAATACTTAAGCGCTTTCACCGGAACATTAAAGACTAACGCAAATCCCACGGCAGGGATCATCGCAAAGAACATATCTTGCAATAACGCCACAAGTAAGCTCATAACCAGCCCCATGCATCTACCAAGTTCATCGCCCCCACAATACCCATTGCCGTGGCAAGGGTCAGTAATGACGCCATGGTCCAACGTGCGATCCCCATATCCACAAATCCTTTCATCATATCCGAGACGGCATTAATAAAGGGATACCCAGGGACCAGCATCAAGACAGATGATGCCATGATCAAAAAAGGCTCATTGCCCCATCCCATGATGGTTCCCGTGCTGGATAGGAGAGTGGTCACCATAGCGGTCACTGCAAAGGTCAAAAAAGGGTTAAAGTGACGGTGGGCGATAAGTTGCCGAACCCGCATGCCGGTGGCAGAGGCGACAAAGGTCAGCGCAAACACCACGGCATCGCCGCCAGCTAACCGGCTAAAGGCGGCACATGACAAGCCTATCATCCCAACAACGAGCCAAGGAGGGTAACGGAATGGTTTGATACGGCTTAAGCGTTTACGTACCGCTAACGCGTCGAGAAAGCCCTTCTCTGCTAAGATCACGGTCCGCTGTATGTCTGTGACAACTTTCATGTTAATACCACGATCTGGGCTACGTCTTGCCGTGGTAATACAATGACCATGACTCAAGGTGGTCACCACCAACGAGCTGGCGGATAACGACAGCTCAACACTGTCTAACCCTAACGCACGACCGAGCCGGATACTTACATCACTGACAAGTTTGCTCTCCGCACCATGCTGTAATAGCCGTTGCCCAACTTCAATCACTAAACGTGATATCGCGCGTTGCTCTGGCTCAGTAAGTCGTTTTGTCACCCAAAATCCCTCTTCTCTCTCTGCGACGCCTTCAGTATTGGCGATTGGCTCATGCCAGTCTTTGATGCAAATAAAAGTCTCTTCAATTGTTCGCTAAATCACGGACAAAAAAAAGCCGCTGCAATCGGCAGCGGCGTGAGTCTGATTATGGCTTGTAGATGATCTCGACGTCGTAGTCGTCTTCGTTCCAATCATCCCAGTCATCATCGTTATCGTCGTCTTGCTTGAGCTGTTGTTCGTGATGATCATCCCATTTAAAGGCGACGGTTTCATCTTCAGGCTCAACCTCTGGCTTCGGCGCAGGCAGTGCCTCAATCGACGCCATCAGATCATAAATAAGCGGTTGCACATTCGCTTTATTGATCGCCGAAATCGCATAATGCTTATCGTCCCAAGCGAGCGCATCAAGCACACGCTCAATCTGAGCTTGGGCCTCATCTTCCGGCATCAGATCGACTTTATTGAACACCAACCAACGCGGTTTATCGGCAAGTTTCTCACTGTATTGGTTTAGCTCATCAATAATGGTAAACGCATTATCAACCGGATCGGTACCATCAACGGGTAGCAAATCAATCATGTGTAACAACACACGACAGCGCTCAAGGTGTTTTAAGAAGCGAATCCCTAGCCCTGCGCCGTCTGCCGCGCCTTCAATCAAGCCGGGAATATCAGCCACGACAAAGCTTTTGTCTGCGGCGACACGAACCACCCCAAGGCTTGGCACCAAGGTGGTAAATGGGTAGTCAGCCACTTTCGGTTTGGCAGCCGATACCGCACGAATAAAGGTCGATTTACCCGCATTCGGCAAGCCAAGCATACCAACATCGGCAAGCAGTAATAGCTCCAAACGCAGTGCACGTACTTCACCTTTCGTGCCCATGGTTTTTTGTCGAGGTGCACGATTGACCGAGGACTTAAAGCGTGTATTTCCGAGGCCATGGAAGCCCCCTTTCGCCACCATAACCTGCATACCATGCTCGGTAAGGTCTGCGATCACTTCGCCCGTGTCTTCATCGATTGCGCGCGTCCCCACCGGCACGTTCAAGACGCGATCCTCACCGCGTTTCCCGGTGCAGTTGCCGCCTCGACCATTCTCACCACGTGCCGCGGCATGAAAACGTTCAAATTGATAGTCAATCAGGGTATTCAGGTTTTCGTCGGCAAGCAGGTAAACGTCACCACCATCACCGCCGTCGCCGCCATCTGGGCCCCCTTTAGGCACATACTTTTCACGCCGGAAGCTGACGGTACCATTGCCCCCGTCACCGGCATCGACGCGAATAATCGCTTCATCTACAAACTTCATGCTAACTTCTCCGCACCAGTTATGAATGCCTATGGCGTCTCACAACCAGCCTTATCCCAGATTAGTGAATGGTGATCATATCGATCTTAGGATCATTTTTCAGCGTTGGCCGATTATCTGCGTACCGTGATGAGGCGGTGGCTTGATCGGTGATCCCCAGACACAATAAAAAGCCCCGCCATAAGGCAGGGCTTCAAAAATTCGCGTTGCGTTGAAGCTTATTCAGCTTCGATAGTAACGAATTTACGGTTATGACGACCTTTGGTCTCGAACTTCACTTTGCCGTCTGACAGAGCGAATAGAGTGTGGTCTTTACCGCAACCTACGTTGCTACCTGCGTGGAACTTAGTGCCACGTTGACGCACGATGATGTTACCTGCTAGTACAGACTCACCACCGAAGCGCTTAACACCTAGGCGTTTACTTTCTGAATCGCGGCCGTTTTTAGTGGAACCGCCAGCTTTTTTGTGTGCCATCTCTTCTCTCTCCTACTCTTAAGCGCTGATGCCAGTGATTTTGACTTCAGTGAACCACTGACGGTGGCCCATGTGCTTGCGAGAATGTTTACGACGACGGAACTTAACGATATTCACTTTATCGCCGCGACCGTGAGTAACAACTTCTGCTGTTACGGTTGCACCGCTAACAAAAGGCGCGCCAACTTTAACGTCTTCGCCGTTTGCCACTAGCAATACTTTGTCAAGTTCTACACTTGCGCCAGTTTCAACGTCTAGCTTTTCCAAGCGAATAGTCTGGCCTTCGCTTACTCGGTGTTGCTTACCACCACTTTGGAAAACTGCGTACATGTTTTACTCCGCATTTCCGCACGGCCTGCTGCATTTATGAACAACAAGGGGTGCGCATATAATTCATCAATAGGGCGCGAATTCTACGGTAGAAATTAATTAGAGGCAAGAGGGTAACGCAAGAAAATTGGTGAAAAGCTGCTCAGCATTCATTCCCACACATTTTACCGGTGTGATCGCTATCTCGTCATACGTTATCTGGTGTACCATGTCATTCTTAATACCCGCTCTAGTGCCGATACTGACGAAAGATCCATCACCGTCTGTACGTATTAGCGATCGTGACTCACACCTTACATGGGGTAAGTTGTGTATCGTTAGCTCGGCAGGCAAGTAACTAGGACAACGCCCGGATATATACATGGATTTCAAATCAATCCAAGCCTTGATCAGTGATGACATGGCGCAGGTCGACCAAAAAATACTCGCTCAGCTTAATTCTGATGTCGCGCTGATTAATCAGCTTGGTTTTTACATCGTTAACAGCGGTGGCAAGCGTTTACGTCCCATGTTGGCCATTTTGGCCGCGCGTGCATTGGGTTACCAAGGTGATAAACACACCACCGCAGCCGCTTTCATTGAGTTTATCCACACTGCCACTTTGCTTCATGATGATGTGGTCGATGAATCCGACTTACGCCGTGGTAATGCCACCGCCAATGCTTTATTTGGCAATGCGGCAAGCGTCTTGGTGGGGGATTATATTTATACGCGTTCATTTCAGATGATGACCAGCTTACGCTCACTGAGAATTCTTGATTTGATGAGTGAAGCGACCAATGTTATTGCCGAAGGTGAGGTGTTGCAGTTAATGAACTGTAACGATCCCGACACCAGTGAAAGCAGTTACATGCAGGTGATCTATTCAAAAACAGCGCGTTTGTTTGAATCTGCGACACAGATAGGGGCGATTCTCAACCAAGCGGATACTGATACGGAAAAAGCCCTGCAAGATTATGGCCGTTACCTGGGGACTGCGTTCCAGCTCATTGATGATGTCATTGACTACACCAGTAAAGATGATGAGATGGGCAAGCAAACCGGTGATGATCTGGCTGAGGGCAAACCGACGCTGCCTTTGCTTCATGCAATGCAGCACGGCAGTGACGCTGAATCGGCGATGATTCGCGACGCGATCGAAAAAGGGAACGGACGCGACAAACTCGACGCTATTTTAGCGTGTATGGACGTCTGTGGCTCGCTCGCTTATACCCGTGAACGCGCAGAGCAAGAAGCAGAAAAAGCGGTCCGTGCCCTCGATAGCCTTTCTGATTCGCCCTACAAACAAGCCTTAGTCGCGCTCGCCAAGTTGGCCGTTGATCGCAATACTTAAGTCAACGTAGAACTTAGTCAGCACAGAGCTTAGTCAGCACAGAACTTAGGCAACGCAGAGCTTAGTCAGCGCAGACTTCACCGCAGTGATGCCTCGCTATCACGCTTGTGCCTACATGTAAAAAGCGGCGCCCTAATTGGACGCCGCTTTTTTCGTTCTTGCCGTTTATTTTGCGGCGAACTCTTCACCCATTTGGATATCGTTATGCAGGGTGTCTAACATCTTTTCCATCGCTTGCTGTTCAAAGGCGCTCAGCTCACCGATGTCTAAGATTGCCTCGACACCATTTTTACCTAAATGTACAGGCTGCGCGAAAAAGCGTGCGTGTTCACCGCTGCCTTCAACGTACGCACATTCAACCACATTAGCTTCACCTTGCAACGCTCGCACTAAAGACAGGCCAAAACGGCATGCCGCCTGTCCCATGGATAGGGTTGCTGAGCCTCCCCCTGCTTTCGCTTCAACCACTTCCGTCCCTGCGTTTTGAATACGTGGCGTCAGTGACTCCACTTCTTCTTGACTGAAGGTAACGCCTTTAACTTGCGATAATAGAGGCAAGATCGTCACACCTGAGTGGCCACCGATCACGGGAATGGAGACGTCACGAGGATCCATTCCTTTAAGCTCGCCGATGAAAGCTTCAGAACGAATCACATCCAGCGTCGTCACACCAAACAGTTTGTTTTTGTCATAGACGCCTTTCGCTTTTAAGACATCCGCAGCAATCGCTACCGTGGTATTGACTGGATTAGTAATAATACCAACACAGGCTTTTGGACACACATCGGCGATTTTTTCCGCCAATGACTTAACAATACCTGCATTGACATTGAACAAATCAGAGCGATCCATGCCCGGCTTACGTGCTACCCCTGCAGAGATCAGCACAACATCGGCCCCTTCTAGCGCCGGGGTTGGATCTTCACCGCTAAACCCTTTAATGCTCACGGGGGTCGGAATATGGCTCAAATCGACGGCCACACCGGGCGTCACCGGTGCGATATCATATAACGCCAAGTCGGAACCGGCTGGCAGGTTATTTTTAAGTAGTAGGGCTAAGGCTTGACCAATGCCTCCCGCAGCGCCAATCACAGCAACTTTCATGTCGTTCTCCTTTCGATATTTCTTATTGTCCGGATCTGGTCCGGCTTCTGTTCGGGCACAAATCGCCCATCAATGGTGCGAGCTGTTGCTTCATCATATGCCCGGGTATACCCCCACTCAAGCTTCGGGCGATGATGATCAGCCTAAGCTCTCATTTTTTCGCTCACCCTCGAAACCGGTGTGCGTTCAAGGCTTAGCCGAGACGTAACAACAGTGATATTGTCGCCATTTTAGGCGCGCAATGATTGCTCCTGATTGCATGTATATGCAAAATAGCTACTCGTTTGTCATTACGAGTCTGCCGTCATGCGTAACTCAGAAAAACAAGACCAATTAGTTCGAGCGTTTAAAGCGATCCTCAAAGAAGAAAAATTCAGTTCTCAAGGCGAAATAGTCGAAGCTCTACGTGCTCAAGGATTTGAGGGCATCAATCAATCGAAAGTCTCGCGCATGTTGACCAAATTCGGCGCTGTACGTACCCGTAACGCCAAGATGGAGATGGTCTATTGCTTGCCGATTGAGCTCGGTGTTCCGACCACTGGCAGCGCGTTACGCGAGCTGGTGATGGAAATCGACTACAACGAGGCCGTGGTCGTGATTCATACCGGTCCAGGTGCCGCCCAATTGATTGCGCGTCTACTCGACTCTCTCGGTAAGGCCGAAGGCATTTTAGGCGCTGTCGCCGGGGACGATACGATCTTTATCACCCCCACCCGAGGTACCAGCACAGAAGCGCTATTTGAAGCGATTTGTGACTTGTTCGAATACCATTATTGATTTTTTTATCAGGCAGCGTGACACCGCTGCCTGTCTGCCTTGTCTCATATTTGAAGCGCCCTCCCTAAGACAAAAGCGATAACATCTTTTTAATTTTTCTGTACCGCTCTGTTACTATCGGTTTTTAGTACTATCTGTTTTTAGCTGCTAACACACTGTCCACGCTTTCGTTGAGGGTCAATGAAAACGCGGGGAGCAGTGAGCTGCAGACTGGCCAATCACCACACCAGTGAAATAGGCCAAGTAGGCTTTTCTCGGGACACTGCCGCCGCATCAGCGGTGCATATGATAATAAGGACAAACTGCATGACGAAGACACATCAACCGTCTCCTGATGTGCAAGACATGGTGGCGCAAGCAGATACGGGTGCGCGCTCACCACATGGACTATCAGGACGTATTCTTTGGCTGGTACCACTTATCTGGTCCCTTTTTCAGCTTTGGTATGCGTCGCCACTTCCCTTTGCGCTCGATTTTGGCGTCCTCAATAATACACAAGCACGCTCACTCCACTTAGCGTTCGCGATGTTTTTGGCCTTCACTGCCTACCCCGCACGTAAAACATCGCCTCGCGACCGTGTACCTCTTCTAGATTGGATTTTTGCCCTTATCGGCAGCCTAGCCGCCGGGTATTTATTCTTATTTTACAACCAACTGGCCGATCGTGCCGGCGCCTATACTGCCTTCGATATTAGTGTTGCCGCGATCGGCATGGTATTGATGCTCGAGGCAACACGACGCGCTTTAGGGCCACCATTAATGGTGGTAGCCGCCGTTTTCTTGCTTTACACCTTTGCTGGCCCTCACATGCCCGATGTCATTGCCCACAAAGGCGCCAGCCTTAATAAGGCGATGTCGCATCTGTGGCTAACCACTGAAGGGGTGTTCGGGGTCGCATTGGGCGTCTCTACCTCATTCGTTTTCCTGTTTGTACTCTTTGGTGCCTTACTCGATCGCGCGGGCGCTGGGGGCTATTTCATCAAAGTGGCGTTCTCTTTACTGGGCCACATGCGCGGCGGTCCCGCGAAAGCCGCAGTGGTCGCCTCGGGCCTGTCCGGGTTAGTCTCAGGATCCTCGATTGCTAACGTGGTGACCACCGGCACCTTTACCATTCCACTGATGAAGCGGGTTGGTTTCCCAAGCCACAAAGCGGGGGCAGTAGAAGTGGCCGCGTCCACCAACGGTCAGCTCACACCGCCGATAATGGGGGCCGCCGCCTTCTTGATGGTGGAGTACGTAGGGATTTCTTATGTCGAAGTGATCAAAGCTGCCCTGCTCCCGGCGTTGATTTCCTACATTGCGCTGATTTACATCGTCCATTTGGAAGCTTGTAAAGCGGGTATGGAAGGCTTGCCGCGCCGCCACTCTAGTACGGTATTGCAAAAGCTCTTTTCCTTTATGACGGTATTTGTTGGGCTATTAGTGCTCAGCGCAGCAGTCTATTACGGCATTGGCTGGACCAAGGACGTATTTGGCGTCATGGCCACCGTGGTGATCGGCATACTGACCCTAATTGCGTATGTTCTTCTGGTGCGCTATTCCGCCCGCTACAAGTCTGAAGCCGCCGAAGATCCAGCGGCCACGGATTTATCAGAGGTGCCAGAGCCAGGCCCTACCGTTCGCTCCGGGTTGTATTACTTGCTGCCAATTGGCGTGCTGGTTTGGTGTTTGACCGTCGAGCGTTTTTCACCCGGCCTATCGGCGTTCTGGGCAACTATCTTTATGATTTTTATCATAGTGACCCAGCGTCCACTGATCGCCTACTTTAATCAACGCACCAACTTTAAAGAAGAAATTCGAGAAGGGGGCGTTGATCTGCTCGAAGCCTTTGTCACTGGCGCGCGCAACATGATTGGCATCGGTGTCGCCACGGCGGCTGCCGGGATCGTTGTCGGCACCGTGACTCTAACCGGCATTGGTTTGGTCATGACTGATTTTGTCGAGCTAATTTCTGGCGGTAATATCTTCTTGATGTTGCTCTTTACGGCAGTGATCAGCTTACTGTTAGGCATGGGGCTACCGACCACGGCAAACTATATTGTGGTTTCTACACTGATGGCACCTGTCATTGTGACCTTGGGGGCACAACAAGGGCTGATTATTCCGCTTATTGCCGTACACCTTTTTGTGTTCTACTTCGGTATTCTCGCCGATGACACGCCACCGGTCGGTCTCGCCGCTTTCGCTGCCGCGGCCATTGCTAAATCGGATCCGATTCGTACCGGTGTACAAGGCTTCACCTACGATATTCGTACCGCCATTTTACCTTTCATGTTTATCTTCAACACTCAGTTGTTGTTGCTCGACCTCGACGGTCCTTTCCACCTGATATTGACCATTATTTCCGCGACCATTGCGATGCTGGCTTTCTCTGCCGCAACCCAAGGGTGGTGGATGACCAAAAATAAATGGTGGGAAACCGTGTTGCTGTTGCTTATCACCTTCTCTCTATTCCGGCCTGGTTTTTGGTGGGATGAAATCTATCCACCCACCACCAGCTACCCAGGAACAGAAATTATGCGCGTAGCCGAGCAACTGCCTGACGGAAAACCGCTGCAACTGGTTGTGGAAGGGGAAGACTTCTTTGGCGATCAGATTTCCAAACATGTGGTTTTGTCGGTAGATAATCGCCTCGAAAGCGGCGATGCACGGGTACGTGATACCGGTTTGATACTGCGCGAAGAGGATGACTCATTACTGGTTGATAGAGTTCAATTTGGAAGCGATGCCGATAAGGCGGGGATCGACTTTGATTGGCAAATTAAAACCGTCACGGTGGATAACATCCGTCCGTGGAAAGAATGGGTTTTTGTGCCGACACTATTACTCTTGGCATTGCTGGGCTGGAATCAACGCCGTCGCATCCGCCAAGCCTAATGACAGGGGGTGCGTGCGCGGCGCGTGCCCTTTTCTTTTTTGATAGCAAAGGATATCGCTATGTATAAACACATTCTGGTTCCGGTCGATTTAAATGATGAGAGCTTCGCGGATAAAGCGGTCGATCACGCTGCATGGCTGGCCAGTCAATCCGGCGCTAAGCTCCACCTACTGACGGTACTGCCGGGGATTCATAACTCCATGGTGGCCTCTTATTTCCCTGAAGAAGCTGCCAATAAAATGAAACGTGATATGAAGCGAAATCTGCAAGGATTTGCGGATAAATATGTCCCGAAAAACGTGGCCTGCCAGGTGTCTGTTGAAGAAGGCAAGCCTTACAAAGGGATTATCAAAACCGCCGAGCGCTTAGGGTGCGACTTGATCGTCATGCCAAGTCATAAGCGTTCTCGCGTCAACAAGATGATGTTAGGATCGGTGGCCGCGAAAGTGCTTGAAGGCGCCACCATGCATGTGATGGTACTCAAACCTTAGCCGATATCTGGCTGCTCGTTTAGGGCCACCCTCGTAAAGTGAAGGTTCAGGCCTTGCCTGAACCTGATTGATTATGCTTTATCGCGAGGGCGTTGGTCATACCCCCAGCGCGGCACCAAGGTTTGCGCCGCCCCTAAGTGGTCGAGAATGCGCGCCACCATAAAATCGACCAAGTCGTCAATAGACTGGGGTTGGTGATAAAAACCCGGCGCAGCAGGCATAATGGTGACGCCCATCTGCGATAGCTTGTGCATGTTTTCTAAATGCAGCGTTGAAAACGGCGTCTCGCGAACGACCAGTAACAATTGTCCCCGCTCTTTGAGCACCACATCCGCCGCCCGTTCAATCAAGTTATCGGATAGACCATGGGCAATCGAAGACAAGGATCCGGCCGAGCAGGGACAGACAACCATTTTCTTCGGCGCTGCCGAGCCCGAGGCGACCGGCGAAAACCAATCTTCTTTACCGCAAACGATCAGTTTATTGCTATCACATTGCAGATGTTCGGCTAATATTTTCTGTGCCGCTTGCGGGCCTGACGGGAGTTTCAACCCATGTTCGGTCGCCAGCACCACGCGAGCGGCCGAGGATATCAGTAAAAAGACCTGATAATCTTGCGCAAGCAGGCACTCCAGTAACCGTAGGCCGTATGGCGCGCCTGACGCTCCTGTCCATGCCAGCGTGATACGCTTATCCGTCATGCTTTTCTCCTTTGTGACTCAACGCACTGAGCAACTTATCGTGAATACCACCAAAACCCCCATTACTCATGATCAACACGGTATCGCCCGGCAAGGCTTGCTCACTCAACGCGACAACCAGTGTGCCTATATCAGTGTGAATTTGCGTAGGTTGAGCACAACGATCCGCCACCGCATCGAGCGACCAATCGAGCCCTTGAGGCTGATATAAAAACACACTGTCCGCACTCGCCAGCGACGCGGCAAGCGTGTCTTTATGGACCCCTTGTTTCATGGTGTTCGAGCGCGGTTCTAATACGGCAAGAATACGCCCTGCGCCGACCTTGGCTCGCAAGCCCTCTAAGGTCAGTCGAATGGCAGTCGGATGATGGGCAAAATCGTCATATACCGTGACGCCAGCCCGCTCGCCACGCCACTCAAGCCGACGCTTAGTATTGATAAATCTCTCGAGCGATTGACAAGCAAGACCCGGGGTCACTCCCACATGACGCGCCGCTGATAACGCCATCAAGGCATTACGCACGTTATGATCACCGACCAAATCCCAGTTAACCGATCCCACGAGATCACCGGCAAAGTACACATCAAATTGGCTGCCAGCTGCGTCTTTTTTCACGCTTTGCCACTGGCCATCAGGCCCCGCATACACACACTCACTCCAACACCCCATTGCGAGTGTTTCAGCTACGTTGGGATCATCGGACGGCGCAATAATCTGGCCAATCCCAGGTACGGTGCGTATCACATGATGGAATTGCTTTTGAATAGCGGCTAGATCATCAAAAATGTCGGCATGATCGAACTCAAGGTTGTTAATAACCAAGGTTTTCGGTTGGTAGTGAATAAACTTGGAGCGCTTATCAAAAAATGCACTGTCGTATTCATCGGCCTCGACCACAAAAAACGGGCTATCCCCCAAACGGGCTGACGCATTAAAATTGCTGGCCACGCCACCGATTAAAAATCCAGGCTGATAACCACAGTCTTCTAAAATCCACGCTAGCATGCTGGCGGTGGTGGTTTTTCCGTGTGTCCCTGAAACCGCTAACACCCAGCAGTCTTGGAGTAAAAAATCATGCAGCCATTGCGGACCAGACGTGTAAGGCAAACCTTGATTGAGTACGGCTTCAACACAGGGATTCCCGCGGCTCATGGCATTACCAATCACCACTAAATCCGGCTTAGGTGTAAGCTGCGCAGGATCATAGCCTTCGATGATAGCAACCCCTTGGGATTCGAGTAAGGTACTCATTGGGGGATAAACCTGGCTATCTGAGCCTGTCACTTTGTGCCCCAATTGTTTTGCCAGCATGGCGGCTCCACCCATAAAGGTGCCGCAAATGCCTAAAATATGAATATGCATGGCCTTCACTGTATTGTTGGTTACCCAGCCGTTGGACGCGGGCCGTTATTATGCCTTGGATTAACGCTTGGGTCTTATCGCTTGCGCGCATATGACATGGTTTTTTATGTCGCGATCACACTTCCCTGGCCTCATCCATTTCTTCAGTACGATTAAAAAGTCACGAGCGCTAGAATGACAACGATTTCAAGAGGCAGACCACTGCCCACTTAAATGCCATTGAATTAGAAAGACAGTTCATCATCACTAAGGATTGAGAATGCCCGACATTAAGACCCTCGGCGAATATATTGTTGAGAAGCAACACGCGTTCCCGCATGCCAGCGGCGACTTATCTTCTTTGCTTGCCTCGATTCGTCTCGCCGCCAAAATTGTCAACCGTGAGATCAACAAAGCGGGCTTGGTCGACATCGCCGGCGCTATCGGCACAGAAAACGCACAAGGTGAAGAACAACAAAAGCTCGACGTTTACGCCAACGAAAAGTTTAAAGCTGCGATGGAGGCTCGCGACCACGTTTGCGGTGTCGCGAGTGAGGAAGAAGATGAAGCGGTCATCTTCAACAAGCAACTGAACCGTAACGCTAAATATGTGGTATTGATTGACCCGCTTGATGGCTCATCAAACATTGATGTCAATGTCTCCGTCGGCACCATTTTCTCCATTTATCACCGTGTTTCACCGGTCGGCACCCCCCCTACCGAAGACGACTTCCTGCAACCGGGTCATCGCCAAGTGGCTGCCGGCTATATCATTTACGGCTCATCCACCATGTTGGTTTACACCACAGGTGATGGTGTGCATGGTTTTACCTATGATCCATCGCTGGGTCTGTTTTGCCTCTCTCACGAGAATATGACCGTTCCTAAAGAGGGAACGATTTACTCAATTAACGAAGGCAACTACATCAAGTTCCCGCAGGGCGTCAAAAAATACATCAAATACTGTCAAGAAAACGTCCCTGACGAGAAACGGCCGTATACGTCACGCTACATTGGCTCTTTGGTGGCCGATTTTCACCGTAATCTGCTAAAAGGTGGCATTTACTTGTACCCGAGTACCTTAGCTTATCCAAATGGTAAATTGCGGTTGCTGTATGAGTGCAACCCCATGGCGTTTATTATCGAACAGGCCGGCGGTAAAGCCACGAATGGGATGCAGCGAGTGATGGACATTGAACCCAAAGAACTTCATCAGCGCGTTCCCTTCTTCGTTGGCTCTAGTAATATGGTGGATAAAGTCGGCGAATACCTGGAAACCTATCCTGATCATGAAGACAATTAACGCGTATTAGCAAAAAGAATGCCGCGCTTTTTTATGATGACGAGGCGACCTGGTAGGTCGCCTCTGTTATTTTCACGCTTGGCGGTTATAATTGGCACACACTATTTGATTTAACAAAAGGACATTCCATGAGCCTGAACCAGGTCCCTGCGGGCAAAGATCTGCCTGAAGATATTTATGTGGTGATTGAGATCCCAGCGAATGCTGATCCAATCAAGTACGAAGTGGACAAAGATAGCGGTGCGGTATTCGTCGATCGCTTTATGTCTACCCCAATGTTTTACCCATGTAACTATGGTTATGTAAACCATACCTTGTCACTTGACGGTGACCCGGTAGACGTACTGGTTCCAACCCCATTCCCTCTCGTACCCGGTTCAGTAATCCGCTGCCGTCCAGTGGGTGTGCTAAAAATGACCGACGAGTCTGGTGAAGATGCCAAAGTTGTCGCAGTGCCTCATAGCAAGCTGACCAAAGAGTACGATCACGTGAAAGACGTGAACGATCTGCCTGAGCTACTCAAAGCACAAATCACGCATTTCTTCGAGCGTTACAAAGAGCTTGAAGCCGGCAAGTGGGTCAAAGTCGATGGCTGGGCCGATGCACAAGCCGCAAAAGACGAAATCCTGTCTTCTTTTGAGCGCGCACAGAAATAATCGAGCGTGTCACTGAGACAGTAAAGGCCCGCTCTATCAGCGGGCTTTTTTATTTAATCTCAAACTGATAAAGCACATCGACCGCTTGGTCAACACCCGACACCGCTTCTAGGTAAAGGTCTTTCATTAAACGATAGCGCACAGTAAATACCCCAATCGCATCGAAGATCCCGACCCCATATTTCACTTCCAAATCTGGTAAAATATAGCCTGACACTTCGACCTTTTGTTCGTCGCCGGCACCCGCGGTATCTAAGGTGAGATCCTCAACACCAAAGGCTTGGCCGATCTCTCCTACCAATTTTCCGCTTTGCGCTAACCCAATACCAATCAGCATCGAGGTCATATTGGCATCGCCGGCGCCAGCATCCAGCGCTCGGCCACGCAATAGATAAGATAAGGCATTCGCCTGCGAGCCAGCCGGATCCATAAATATATCCGCAACCGGATCATCGGCCGGGCCACTCAAGCGAATACCTGCGATCACATCCCCCTCTATTCGCTCTGGGTTACGAATCGCTTCCACTTGCAGGTAGGGTTGGTCGGCAGGGCCATTAAACAAGATTTCCCCTTTGCGGATAATCAAGTCTTGTCCGAACGAGCGATACGTTCCGTCTAGTAAGCTGACATTCCCGACAATTAATACACCTTGCGGGTTGTTTTTGATATTCAGTTCACCGGATAAGCGCGACTTTAAACCAAAGGCTGCGAGACTAACGTCATCCCCCAGTGCTAACTTTACATCGGTGACTAGGTTAAACGGCATCGGCTCGTCTTGTTCTGCACTTTTTGGCGTATAGTCTTGGTTTAACAGCACCGTATCGTCTGACACCGTCACCGCTGACGCAGGTAAGTTTTCGACTTCTATCCGTCCCCAAGGCACATGAATATCACCACGAATCGCGACCTGGTCAGGCGTCGCAGAGACGGTAAGATCTGGCGCGACATCGAGCTTTACCATTGGGGGAAGGTTAAAACGTAACGTATCACCCGATACATTCAAGCCAAATTGCCAATCATCAATGCGGGGCCATTGGCCATCGCCTTTTAGTGTTAGCGGACCCTCAGGCGTGATTAACTGCCCATCCAGTTGCCCTTGTTGCCCATCAACCGTCAGAGCCAATTGCCCGTTATCTACATCCACCGGTGACGATAAGCCTTTCATCCGCAGCCCACTGACCGTCATGCCGCCATACACTTGCGGTAACGTTAGTGGGCCTTCAAGACGTAAATTCGCATTCACTTCACCATTCATATCCGCTTGTTTATCGTTTCCGAGCAAGGGCTCAAGCTTGGCCAACTGCACAGCAGTCACGATAAGATCGCCAGTAATCGTAGGTGTAGGGGCCAATAAATCGGTTAGGGTAAAGCCAGACGCAAGGGTGCCACCATCATCCAACGTCAGAGCAAGCGCCCCTTGTAATTGGTCATTGTGCCAGCGTGCATCCATGTTCGCGTGTTGCCAGTCAATGACCAGTGGCCTTTCTGCTTGCTGACGCAGTGCACCGTCGGTGATATCAATCGAGGCGCGTACATCTGGCGAGGCGTCAGGCTGCCATCGAGCGTGAACGGCTGCATTGGCACGTGTTTCAACGTGCCATTCCGGCGGCATGAACGCCGCAATTTGCTTCGCATCAAACCCTTCAATATTGGCAACGACCTCTCCTTGCTCACCAATATAGGCCGGTTGTGATAAGCATAAAGAAGTGGCTTGCCACTGCCAGCAATGCTCGCCGACCTGGGTTTGCTTATCGGCGAAAGTAAACGCAATGGGCGCCGCGGTTTGCTGCACGATGTCGCCAATGTCTTCCACATTCACTCGCGTATCGAGCAGTTGCCCTTGCCAACCAGACTCACGCGCCAGCGCACCTTGAATACGTAGCACGCCAGAGGCAGGGACGCCTTGCCAGCGTAAATCCAGCTGATGCTCGGCTTCATCACCGCGGACGGCCAGATCTAAATTCTCTAAACGCAGCGTTTGATAACGCCCTCCCAGCACAGACACATTCAGGTTGCCACCTAAGGTATCCTTTAAGGCCAGCGCGCCGTCTAAGGTAAGCTGATTGATGCGAAGATCTTGCCAGCGCAACTGCTTGGCATGGAAGGCCAGTTTGGCATCGGGATGGGCAAAGGGCCCGCTCAGACGCGCATCGCCGCGAATCACACCGGTTAACATCGGTAATGATTGGGACAGGTCAGCAATATCCACCGATAGCCCCATTTTCCACTCGTCACGCACTTGCCCTTGCGCAGTAATACGGTTAGGACCGTGGGAAAGCGTCAGACCGGAGGTAGAAACGCTAGGTTGCCCATCGCCATCACGATCATGGGCATTAAGCGCGCCAGACACTGAAAGGGGTAATTGCTGAAGCTCACCATGAACGACCAAGGTTGGCATAGACACATCCCAGCCACCTTGTGGGGTTAATCGTCCACGATGGCTCACTGCGCCGGTGAGATCACCATTCACCTCAGGCCATTGCCGCTGAGGCTGAATATGGGCAAAGCCTAACTCGGCTTGCCAAAAAGGCACGCTGGACCAATCGACGCTGGCGCGCCCGGCAACAGTACCACCGAGTGTTTGTGCCTCAAATTGCGAGAGCTTGAGCGCCGAGAGGCTGCCTTGTCCAGCAAGGGTCAGTTGTGTTGTCGGCACCTCAGGGCCGTCGACGTCACTTTGTAAGCCGAGCTGATAGTCAGATAAGTCACCATCGGCGTAAAAGTGTAGCTCGCGTAATGCCGCGATCGCTTCCCCCGTCAGCGGCCACGCCAATGCCTCGCTATCCAATTGCACGGCAAAAGGTAAGTTCGGTGCCAGGACATTCGCCTCACCATCAAGTTTGGCATTCACCGGTCCTGTTGCCTCAGCGCGCAGCGCTAAAGCCGCTAAACTCCCCGTCGCCGACAGTGACAATGCTTGCCCTTGGAGCGATGCCAAGTTCGCGGTCAACTGTGTTTCTAAGGTCAGTGGGTACTCACCTTCCAACAAGATATCGCCAGAAAGCTTAGCCGTGCCCTGAGGGGCAGCCACCGAAAAATGGTCAATCGTCACCGCACTGCCCTTGACGGCGCCGACGAGATCTAACGAAGAAAAGGTATGTACTGTACCGGCGTCAATACGAGTATCGCGTAGGCTAAATTGCTCAACATTGATATTTAGCGGCACATGAATGGACGGCAAGCGGAGCCCTGGATAATGAAAAGGGGCACTCGAGGCGTCGCTATCAGGTTTACCAACCGCACGGTCGGTATTTTCTTGATCACTGTCGTTGGTGGGCAGGGTAACCACCAGCTGCTGCCACTTTGTGGGCGATAAGGTTAAGGTGTCTCCCTCGACATGCACACCGCCTTGAAGCTGCTGCCAGTCAATCGCCTGTCCCGCCACCTGAATCGCCACATCATTGAATGCAAACGCGTTAATATGTATCGGTAGCGGCGATTGGATCCTCGCGGTAGACGGCTCGGCGGCGGTGTTGTCATCGCTTGGCGGGAAATTAAGCGCAAGCGTTACCCCTTCAGCCGCCAGTTGTTCGACACAGATTGATGGAGTAAGTAAGCACTTACCTTTTATCTCAATCCCCAGCTTATTAGCGGCCAATTGGATTTGCTCATCCTGATATTGCAGACCACGAAGTTCAAAACCGGTCAGCAAAGTGCCCTCGGCTTGTTCAAGCGATAATGCAGGTATAGCTTTCTGTGCCCCCCACACTCCAACTTGTAACCCGATCGGCGTAAATAAGGTGGTGGACACCAAACCTACCAGCGCAAATATCGTGATTAACAGAATCAAAGTTAATCTAACCAACCACCGGCTCATAATTCAGGCCCCAACGTCAGGTGCACACGAAAGTCGTCATCGTCATTATCAAAACCATGGGCGACATCAAGGCGAATCGGGCCCACCGGTGATGACCAACGAATGCCTGTCCCGGCCGCGCGCTTCCATGACAAATGGTTGGTCCACGCATCGCCGCCGTCAGCAAACACCGCCCACCACCAATTGCCACCAAGACGATACTGATATTCTAAAGTCCCGGTTAACATATAGCGTGCACCACTTAACTGACCGCTGTCATCGACAGGCGAGACGGTTTCATAGCCATAACCACGAATGCTGTTATCCCCCCCAGCGAAAAAGCGTAATGATGGTGGTGCTTCACGAAACTCCTCGGAAATCAGGGCGCCACCATCGACCCGGAGTAAGCCACGATGATTCTTATTTAAACTGCGAATCCAAGCACTACGACCTTGAAGTCGCAGCAAGCTAATATCCGACAGCCACGCGGGATCGGCTGCCTCCAGCGTCAGTGATTGCTTGTCTCCCCAATGCGGCATTAAACCACCACGCACGCGCGTTCGGGTAACGTTGACGCCCGGCAGCACCACGCTGACGATATCTTCATCTTGCCCTTGGCTATAGTTTTCGTACAGCCAGCGCAGCGATACACTGCGCTGCCAGCCGGTATCATAAAGCCAGTGTCGGGAGACAGAGGTCGTCGCTTCAAAACTGGTGGTATCGCGTTGGTCTGTATTTTTTAACCCCAGCTGAACTTGATAATATTCCCGTGAAACATCGTCAAGCGGCACTTTATAGGTAGAAGTAAGGGTTTGCTCTGGCTGAGAAACCGCCAGTGATGTGCTCAGGCTATGCCCCCTTGAATTATACCAAGGCTTACGCCAATTAAGCTTAAGACGCGGGCCAATGTCGGTGGAATACCCCACCCCAGTTTCAAACTTGTTGCGCGCTTCCGGGGTCAACGTCACCTTGATCGGCACTTCATTGTCCTCGGCGTCTTCCATATCCGCTTGGACTAATGCACTGGCAAACCAGCCCGTATTTGCTAACGCTTGGTTAAACTCGCCTAAGTCAGTAACTTGATAGAGATCACCTGGTGAAAAATCTCGCAGTGTATCAAGTCGCTTATGCTGGATTTGCGAGCCTTGATAATCGATCGCACCAAAATGATAACGCTTGCCACTGGCAAAATGCAGACGAATAAAGGCTTGCTGGCGGTCAGGCGCAACTTCGAGCCGGGCTTGCGTAAAACGACCATCAAAATAGCCCTTTTTCACGGCTAAGCTCTGGATCTGACTTTTGAGTGACTCATAATCACTGTGATTGAGCCGATGACCAGGTTGCGGTCCTTTCGCTTTAAGCGAATGAAAGTCATCATCCATCGCAGCTTCACCGGAAAAGACGACATCGACTTGCGCCACGTTAACCGGGGGGCCTGGATTAACGGAGACAACCAGGGTATCGCCCTCTGGCGCGTTCAGCGTGATTTTTGGCTGATAGTAGCCTACTGCCTGGAGTGCTTGTCGGACATCGCGCTCGACACGCGCCTTAAACCGATACGACCCATCGCGTTCTTCGGGCGCGATCGCCGCCAAATAGGTTGCTACATTTTGTTGCGCTTCACCCTCGAGTCCTTGGAGCTCAACGTCGAGGCTCGCGCGTACCCAGCTAGGTAGCAGTAAAAAAGCGATCGCAATAAGGGAGAGTTTACGTATCTTCATGCAATGAGAACCATTACTAGGGTGCCGCTCAACAAAATTGATGATATCTTGCCATATTACGCGTTGAGCTGGGCTTGATGCTAGCGCCATTCACATCAGTCCACACCCAAAGCGGTTTCATACAACACATAACGCTTTTCATCACAGCAGTAAAAGGATGCCTATGTCGATGCAATCTTCGTTCAGCCAACCCGATAATGCGATTGCGGATCGTGCTGATGCCATCACGCCCACCGAGCCACATGCCGTATTTGGGCAACCTATCACAACGGCCCCAGCGAACGGTCAGAAACAGGTCATTTTAGGGATGGGCTGTTTTTGGGGAGCAGAACGCAAACTCTGGCAACAACCAGGTGTAGTCATGACCTCTGTTGGCTACTGCGGTGGGGTAACACAACACCCGCGCTATCAAGATGTCTGTACGGGTCAAACAGGCCACGCCGAAGTGGTTAATGTCATTTTTGACCCGAGTGTCACCAGTCTGGACGCTTTATTGACGATCTTTTGGGAAAACCACGATCCAACTCAAGGGTTGCGCCAAGGTAATGACGTGGGCCCACAGTACCGTTCAGCCATTTATTACTGTGATCCTGCCGATTGCGCGACGGTAGAAGCCAGCTTTGCCGCCTATCAAGCCGCTTTAAAAGCAGCGGGCAAGTCGGATGCCGTCACCACAGAGATCGCCCCCGCAGGTACTTATTTCTTAGCAGAAACAGACCATCAGCAGTATCTGCACAAAAACCCCCAAGGCTACTGCGGCTTGGGTGGCACCGGCGTTTGCTTCCCGCCACAATAGTCTGAAGGCACGCAAAAGTCTGAAGACACGCAAACTCAGAGATAAAAAAAACACGTCATTAGACGTGTTTTTTCTGCATCGCACGTTTTTTATGCGGTGATGGCCATCGATTTAATTTCTTTATTTACTTCGGTCATGACCGAGAGTGCACGTTTATCACTGTGTCCTGGAGGTAGCAAACGCCCACCATCAAACTCAAACGCGCCGACACCTTCAATATAAAGTCGGCCCTTAAAAAATCGTTTCACATATCGCGCAATCTGGGTTGGTCGATATTGACGAAAGATGCGAAGCATAGGGATCCCTTTATTTCTCAACCAAGTCTGATGAACAGACCGAAACAGTAACAACGCTCTTTCACCGTTTCTTGGTAAATTATGTGTTACCACCTTGGAGCACCGAATATTATCTGGCAATCTCCACGTATAAAGCTAAGCAAGCAAAGTGCCATCTTATTCTGATGACAAGCACAGAATTAGAGCCTACTGGGCACGAAAAGTTCCTACCTTAGATCAATACGCGCGCTTTGAAGTGACGATCGCTGGATAAAACTCCGATCTCGCGCACGGATTAACCCTTGGCACTTGGCACAACGCACTGTCTGGCGTAACCATAGATAACTTGGCACCGAATGCCAAATAATGACCACAGACATGGATGATAAAGAATGAACAAAACCCTACTTGCTCTCACTTTTGCGTTATTCACAGGCACCAGTTGGGCGCACACGATCCAAAACGGTGCACCTTTACCGTCAGCCAAGGTCGCCGAGCAAGGCGAACTAACCTTGAATGGCGACGATATCGTTTATCAAGCTTGGCAAACCGAACAGTTGCAGGAAAAAGTACGCGTGATCCAAGCCATTGCTGGACGCAGTAGCGCCAAAGAAATGAACGCCCCCCTCATGGCGGCAATTACCGCCGCGGATTTTGACGATGCACGCTATCAAACCACCACCATCATCAATCAAGATGATGCCATGTGGGGAACTGGCGGCTTTGTAAAATCGTCAGCCGAAGACAGTAAACGCGAATTTAGCTGGTCATCGATTGTGCTCGACGAAAATGGCAGTGTCGCAGAGGCATGGCGCTTAAAAGAAGAGAGCTCGTTGATTGCCGTACTGGATGATAAAGGCATGGTGCGTTTTGTTAAAGAAGGTAAGCTAAACGAGGATGAAGTGAATCAAGTTGTCAGCTTGGTGACAGAGCTGGTAAACCAATAATCATATCGCGGGCAAGGCCCGCGCTTTCATTTCAGACTTGGCGTTCAAGGCTACAATTGTTATGTTATCACATTACTTAATAACCTCATGGACGTCTGGATGACTCGTCGAGTGCTCGTCAACCTGCTATTTGTATTGGTGCTTAGCCAAGCCGGACTGTGGGCGCACCATCAAGTCGACACCTTAGCCCCGAGCCATCACAGTGAGCATTGTGGTGTCTGTCATCTCATCCCACCAGCAATACTGGCTTCCAGTATCGTGACACCGACGCCCACCTATGCCGCCAATACCCTCATCGTTTGGTCAAAACCTCAGCGAGCTTATCGTACCGCTATAGCCTTTTCGGCGCGCGCCCCACCGAGTGAAATAAATACCTTCATTATCTAATTCATTTATTCACGAGGAGAAACCACATGAAAGCTCGTTTATTACCCAGCGTTATCACTATGGCCATCGCGACCACCTCTGCAGCAACATTAGCCGATGAAGCCAGCTATCAGTCGTTCGATGCCCACGTCCACGGGGAGGTGGCACTGAGCCTCGCCCAAGACGGTGAGCGCGTATTCATTGAATTAACGGCCCCGGGACACGATGTGGTCGGCTTTGAACACCAGCCTAAAAACGCCGCCGACCAGCAAGCGGTCGAAGATGCCTATGCGCTTCTGCGTGATGGTGGAAAACGCTTCCAACTTGCTGAAGCGGCGAATTGCCAGCTTGCCGAGACCAAAGTCACTAGCAGTTTTGACGACTACGACGAGCATCACAACCATGAGGAGCATCATGGTCACGATGAACACCATGACCACGACGAACATCACGGCCACAATGAACACCACGGTCATGACGAGCACCATAACCACGACGAGCACTACGGCCATGACGAGCATGATCAGGGTAACCACAACACTTTATCCGTGAACTACCAATTCGTTTGCCAAAACCCACAAGCCTTCACCGAATTGAAAACGGATTGGTTTAGCCTGTTCCCCAACACAGAAGCCATCAAAATTCAGGCCGTTACCGATGATAAGGTCTGGGTTGATACCTTGATTCGTGCTAAGTCGCACATCCAGTGGTAGTGAAAAAAGGAGGCGGGGCGCATCCAGTGCCCCTGTCAGGCATGATAACCATCAAACAACTAGGTTTTACGTGGCCGGGCCAGCCGCAACCGATCCTTGATATCGACAGTTTTGCGGTCAATGCTGGCGAGCATATATTTTTACAAGGTCCCAGCGGCAGTGGTAAATCCACCCTGCTAAGCCTGATTGCGGGTATTCATATCCCCCAGACGGGTACGCTGACGGTCAATCATCAAGCGCTAACGGCACTGAATGATCGCGAGCGTGATCAATTCCGTGCTAACCACATTGGTTATATTTTTCAGCAATTTAATCTGCTGCCTTATTTATCGGTGATCGATAATGTCACCGTGCCGCTGCGCTTTTCTCACCTGCGTCGTCAGGCGTTGACACGATCGCCTCATCAAGAGGCCGCCACCTTGCTCGACCAATTGGGCTTACCCACAAACTGCCACCACCAGCCGGTCACCGCGCTGAGTATCGGCCAGCAACAACGGGTCGCGGCGGCGCGGGCGCTGATTGGTGCGCCGGCGTTAATTATCGCTGACGAGCCGACTTCTGCGCTCGACGCTGACACCCGCAACACCTTTATTCAGTTGCTTCAAGACCGCTGCCGAGAAGCCAACAGCAGCTTATTGTTTGTCAGCCATGACAGTCAATTAGCGCCCTTGTTTGACCGTGATGTCTCGCTTCCCGCGCTGAATCGCGCCATGCGTCGCAAGGAGGATCAGCAATGATTTCGCTATTGGGACTTGCGGGGAAAAGCCTGAAAAATCGCCGCGCCACCGCATTGCTTTCTTTGCTGACCGTCACCATCGCCGTGGTGCTGTTACTCGGCGTCGAAAAGGTGCGCACGCAAGCGAAGGCCAGCTTTGCCAACACCATTTCCAACACCGATTTAATTGTGGGCGCCCGTTCTGGCTCCATTAATTTGCTGCTCTATTCCGTGTTTCGAATTGGTAACGCCACCAACAATATCGGCTGGGAAAGTTATCAGCGCCTTCGCGAGCACTCAGATGTGAGTTGGACCATCCCCATTTCACTCGGGGATTCTCACCGTGGCTTTCGCGTACTCGGCACCAGCAATGATTACTTTTCCCATTATCAATATGGTCAAAAACAACCACTCGTCTTTCGCCAAGGCGGCCCATTTTCCGGTCTATTTGATACCGTGATTGGCGCCCAAGTGGCGAAAGATCTGGGATACAAAATGGGCGATAACCTAGTGATTGCTCATGGACTGGCCGATAAAAGCTTTAATCAACACGACAATTTGCCATTTACTGTCACCGGTATTTTGGCGCCCACCGGCACGCCCGTCGACCGCAGTGTGCATGTGTCGCTCGAAGCCATAGAAGCGATTCATGTCGGCTGGGAAAGTGGCGCACGACTTGGCCAAGGCCTCACTCAAGCCCAAGCACAGCAGCGTGAATTACAGCCCGAGCAACTCACTGCAGTCATGGTGGGTCTGAACAGTAAAATCAAAACGTTTGCCGTCCAGCGTTGGGTCAATACTTATCCACGCGAGCCATTGACTGCCATCATGCCCGGTATTGCCTTGCATGAGCTATGGGACATGATGCGCGTGGGCGAGCAAGCGCTATTAGTGATCGCTGGATTTGTCGTCGTTGCTGGATTATTAGGCATGCTCTCCAGTCTGCTCACCAGCCTGAACGAGCGTCGACGAGAAATGGCAATTTTACGGGCAATGGGCGCACGTCCGGTACATATTATTCTGCTGTTGGTCAGTGAGGCGGTTGCCATCACCCTGGCGGGTATCATCTTAGGTGTGCTACTGCTTTATGGCGGTCTTGCGCTCACCCAGCCCTATATTATCAGTGAATTTGGCCTGTTCTTACCGCTCGACTGGCCCTCTTATTATGAATGTTTGTTAATGGTCGGCGTGTTTATCGCTGGTCTCGTGGTCGGCTTAATTCCCGCTTGGCGCGCGTACCGACAAACACTGTCCGACGGCATGACAATGAAGGTATAACCCATGAAAAAACGGATAACGCTCCATCTTATCGCCTTGCTTAGCGGCCTTTTGAGTTCGCTTGCTTGGGCAAGCAGTGAACCACTCATGCTCGATTGGATAGATTTGGTTCCTGAGCACGAACGGGCACAGTTTGATAGCCGCGGCATGCCAGACATTAGCCACGACGGTGATAACCCGCAAAGCTTGGTCGGATCGGTTCGCCCTGAACTCAATAATAGCCAAGTTAAAATCCCCGGCTTTGTGATCCCGTTAGAAGGTGACGATCAACGGGTGACCGAATTCTTGCTGGTCCCTTTTCTTGGCGCCTGCATCCATGTGCCACCCCCACCGCCCAATCAAATTATTTACGTAAAGTTTGCCGATGGCGCGCCGATTCAAGAACTATGGGATGTGGTTTATGTCGAAGGGACACTCAATACTGAGCATGTCAGTCATGACTTAGCAGAGGTGGGATATGTACTGCAAGGTACAACGCTAAGCGCCTACGACGACGGATAGATTTCTATCAATCAGTGAGCTTGATCGGCGCCGACACCATTGTCAGACAATATAATGAGACAATATCGCCAGTGCGCCGATATAAATGGCGATCAACAGTAAATTGATGGAGTTAGGTTTTTGCCTTCGCACACGCATCCCTACGCTTAATAGATAACACCATAA
>NZ_MUFD01000009.1:0-97054 GCF_001995405.1 Salinivibrio sp. AR640
GAATATATTGATGGCTTTGCTCGATATATTACAAAATTATCATCGGTGAGAGCTGGAACAAATTATCATCGAAAAGATCCTGTAAGTGTTATAAGTACTAATTGGGATATTTTGTTAGATAACTCTATTTATAACACAATTCAAGGTAACCCTACCTATGATGCTGTTGTAGATTATTGTTGTTATATCAGTTCGAAGGATGAAAGCGATACAACTGTAAAGCCAGGATTAGAAAAACTTGGTCAGGGTGGATTTAATGTTAAATTGCTAAAATTACATGGTTCTCTCAACTGGTTGCAATGTCCTCGATGCGCGAGGTTGTATGCAAGATTCTTAATAAAAGATACTATGCGAAATTTTGAAAATCCAGAATCTTGTCGCCATTGTGATAGTAACTTTGAAGAGGATGCTGAAAAGCACGTATTAATATCCAATTTGATTATGCCGACTTTTATTAAAGATTTATCTAATCCTCAGTATAGAATTATTTGGCAAAACGCAGGCATAGAATTATCAGAAGCATCAAAGTTGGTTTTTATCGGTTATTCATTACCTAGTGCAGATTTCGAATTGCGCCAGCTATTATCACGGATGACAAGAAAGAATGCAGAAATTGAAGTGGTTGATTTTTGCTCTGACCCAGAAAGGCAAGAGCAAATTAAAAAACATTGGCATAACTTCTTCGGCAAGAGAAATATTTCATATTATTTTTCTGGAGCAAAGAATTACATTGGTACTATTCAATCATAAAGTTAACAAGGCGAAGCAATTGACAAAATAAATGTCACGAATTTTGCTTCGCAAAATATAGTGCCAAATATTTTGCAACTGTTCTTAGCGTTAACTCTACTAAAAAGTTCATCATTTGAGGTTATATGAATTATATATTTCTTGATACTTGCGTATTTCTTGATATTTCAACGAAAAAGCAAGATCTTGCTTTGGTTTCAGCTTTGGAAGAGCTAGTCGAAACCGATGTGGTGAAACTGGTTGTTACAGACTTGGTTGCAGAAGAATACGAGAGAAATAAAGAAGATGTTGCAAACAAGACGGCAAGACGATTGTCTCAAGAGTTTAAACAAGTAAAAGCTGTCGTAAGTGAGTTTGCTAGCGCAAACCAAGAGCAAACGCTCGAAGTGCTAAATGACATAAATGCACGATTGCCTTTATTAACAGATGCCAATTACAGCACAATCAACAGAGTCGAAAAACTTATCCAGTCTGCGGAGCTAATTAATATTAGTGAGCGTTCAAAAGTTGCAGCGGTTCAACGTGGCTTAGATAAAAAAGCTCCATTTCATATCAGTAAAAACTCGGTTGCAGACGCTGTTATTATCGAGCAATTTTATGAGTTTTCGCTTGATGTTGATGCTACTAATAGCTGCTTCTTTATCACTCACAATCACAATGACTTTTCTGCCAAAGATCATCGAAACCCACATGAAGACTTCGACGATATTTTTAATCGTGAAAATGTCTATTATTTCAATAATCTTGCATCAGCTTTGAACATCATTGATGAGGATGTGTTGGCTGATATCGAGTTTGAGTACGATTACACTGAAGAAACTCGTGGCTTACGAGAAATTCTTGATGTAATGGACGAGTTGGTGGATAAAGTTTGGTACAACAGACACCAGAATAGGATGTGGCAGATCGAACATGGTGAAATTGAAGTTGTGCCGGAGGGTACCGAACGGTACGGAAGTGCTGTCATACATGAACATATCCTAGAGGGTGCAATTAAATCTGCGCAAAAAGTTGAAAGTAAGTATGAAGACACCGGTCCGTGGTCAGACTTTGAATGGGGTATGATCAATGGCAAATTATCAGCCTTACGTTGGGTTCTTGGCGACGAATGGGATATGTTAGACACCTAACCTAGCGTAGAGTTAACAAACCAATTAAAGGCGACCCAAATCGTCGCGCGGCTTTTGGTGATTGCCGCTTCGCGTCAGTGTATCACCAAAAAGCACCCAACAATTTGGGCGCGTGATTGGGGCGTTATACGGATTCTAATATCAAGGAGTTTCAATGAAAGTAGTGATCGGAAGTTTAAAAAGATTTTGGGAGCGTTATAAAGAAG
This sequence comes from Salinivibrio sp. AR640, assembly GCF_001995405.1. NCBI lineage: Bacteria > Pseudomonadati > Pseudomonadota > Gammaproteobacteria > Vibrionales > Vibrionaceae > Salinivibrio > Salinivibrio sp. AR640. The sequence continues at coordinate 2,087 of NZ_MUFD01000009.1, forward strand.
AAAATCCTACTATTCAATTAAGTGTACCAATCGTAGGTGGCTTTGCTGCAAATATTCCCTTGAGTGAGAAAGGGAAAATAAAGCGAACAAGAATTGGCGTTAATACCCAAGATTCAAAAACTTCTTTTGTTGAATCTAAGACAGAAAAATTAATTCAATTTTATAATCAATATGAATTAGAAAAAGAGTATAAATTCAGTCGTTCACCATACGCAGAAACTGTGCCTCTTAAGAAAGGAAATAAGGGGTTTTCTTATGGGAAAGATGTCGATGAGTTAGAGGTGATTTTTATAGATGCTAAATACACACCTCCAGATTACTTGATCGAGCACTCAAAAAAGGCAGTAGATCTATTTAAAGATTTAAATAAAATTAGGTTTAATGAAAAGTCAGGTAAGTGGCAAAATGATTACTCAATTCGTGTCACTAAATTAGATCTAACTGAAAATAAGGTTTATATTCAACCCGCAAATTATTTTGACCAAATAGCTACTAACTTAACTTTAGATTGGGCTTCAGGGGTATTAGGAGAAGATGAATCATTAACGATTAGAAATAATTACGAAAAAGCTCATAATGGATTACTTCCTCCACTAATGTCATCAATACTTGCAAATACTTTGGGTGTGGCAGCTATTGTCGTTAACCCAAAGACAAAAGAAGTACTGATACCTATTAGAGGAAATGAACAAGCAATAATGGTTGAAGGTGCGGGTAAATTCCATTGTTCTGCATCCGGTGTTTTTGCATGGAATGAGTCTGAGAATATTAAGAATACACTATCATTTGATTTTTTCAGCCAAGGTATGGAGAAAGAAATAGAAAGTGAGATAGGGTTGAAACCAGAACAATATGACCTTATCCCGCTGGCTTTTACCAGAGAGCTTGTTCGAGGTGGAAAACCTCAATTATTTTTTATTGCGGAAACACTCTTAGATATTGAAACTATTAAATCTGAAATGAAAATGGCTGAAGAGAGTTGGGAGTTTATTAATATAGGTGATATTAATAAAAGCAATCCTATGTATGAATATATAGCTTCTCCTTTAAATGCACCTCAAGAAATGTTTACATATGAAGGTTGGATGGGGTTAAAAATAGCAATGGCATATTTTTATAGCACAGAGCCCCCCTTTAACGCATGTTAGCCATTACCATATAATTTGGCGTTATGCGATTGGAGAAAATTAACAATGAGAGCACCGTTTCAGGTATTGATATTTCCGTGTCAAATCGTTGATTGTAAGCCTAAATTTCTCATTGCGCGTCGAAGTGATAGTGGTATTTGGCAGGCATTCTCTGGAGGTGGAGAGGATAATGAGTCATGGCTTGAAGCTGCAAATCGTGAACTTGCTGAAGAAGCTCAATTAACAGGTTTTAACTGGCAAAAACTAGACGCGATGTGCATGCTTCCAAAAGTGTATTACAAAGGTCATGAAAGTTGGTCTAATCATTCCTATGTAGTTCCTGAATATTCTTTCTCGGTTCAAGTCTCTGATTCTCCAATATTATCGCTAGAGCATAGTGAATATCGCTGGTGCAGTTTTCAAGAAGCCAGCGAGTTATTGAAATTTGACTCAAATAGGGTAGCTTTGTGGGAGCTTAACGAAAGGCTTTAGGTCACGTTAAAAAATCGCATAATTTGGCGTTAGCTGTCTTGTGATGATGAAACTCAACTTAAAGGAAAGGATATCCGATGAGCAAAATAATTTGGGTAGCATTGATAATATTGATATTTTCAATGTCAGCGATATTTATAACTTTTCAGCATGGAGATGACGGGTACCTTGATTCATTGATCGTGTCAGTTGCTCTATCAATCCCATTATTCATAGCTTTTACTTTTTTGGTCATCATTTGTAGAACTTCGGTTAAAATAAGTCACGCAGTGATTGGAAAAATAGCAATTGGGGTATATCTTTCTATCGCGTTGCTGTACGTCTTTTGGAATGGCTTAATGCTTATTGATGTTTTACAAAAGGATGGGTTGGGTCTTACACAAGGTTATTCAGGTTTAATTTTGTGGTTTGGTAGTATTAAGGCTGCTGTAATTGGAATTTTTGCAGGAATTGTGTTTCACGTTCTCACCAAAATATATCAGAGAGTTGTTTCAACTGATTGATGTTTCATAATATATAGAGAAAACAGCTAACAAATAAGAATAAGTGTCGCGCAGCCGACACTTTATTTGGGTGTTGAACAAGCCCGTTGCTTTATTAAAAAAGCAGCTGTTGTCCAGTGCTACGCAGTGGCCGCAGATGAGCTAATAATTATAAAGTGAGGAGTAATGATCGAACAGAGAGAAATGCCTCGGTGTGCTCCGTGTTATTTTTCTACAAAGAATCGCGAAGTATTAAAAAACATATGAAAGTAGATATAAGACCAGCCAAGGATGACGAACTGGAATCTCTCCATTCTTTGGTTATTTCAAATAATGAATGGACGAAGTTTAATGGCCCTTACTGTCCTTACTCACATCCATCACTAGAACAGTTTGAGAAATCTTCATTTCAAAGATTATTGAATGGTTCAGACTTACAGGTAATCACTGTGGATGATGTACCTCTTGGGACAGTAAATTGTTACTGGGAGTGTGAAGAAACTCGCTGGCTTGAAGCTGGTATCATCATTTACGATTCTGCATATTGGGGGAAGGATGTCGCAGCACGAGCAATTCCTCTCTGGGTTTCACACTTATTTAACACTAGAGAAATTGAGCGTGTTGGTATGACAACTTGGTCGGGTAACCCTCGCATGATGTCGCTAGCATTGAAATTAGGCTTTCAACAAGAAGCTAGATTGCGAAAAGTGCGTTACTACGAGGGCAAGTACTACGATTCAGTTAAATATGGGATGCTGCGTTCAGAGTGGCTAGAACGCAACTGGCAATCAATTTAAGAGTAATTCTGGACTTGAACTGTTTTACTGGACACGGAGCAGAGGTTATCAAAAGTAGGATATTGTTTATTCTTACGTATTCAATGGATAAATCATTCACAAGAGAACACAATAAATATCCAGTATTATAAACATCCTTATGCCGAATTTATCCTTGGTTCGTATCAAGGTAAGCTTTGCTTGTGTGACTTCCGATATCGCAAGATGAGAAGTGCTGTTGATGAGCGCATTAAACGGATTCTTAACGCTGATTTTGTAGAAAAGAGCGATGATGTTTTAGTGGCTACTCAAGCTCAACTCGAGGAATATTTTTTGGGTGAGCGAAAAACTTTCGACCTTCCTTTACTTTTGGCGGGTACCGATTTTCAACGGTCGGTATGGAATGCATTAAGCAACATTCAATACGGTGACAGGGTGACGTATCAAGAGTTGGCAGTATCGATTGGTAATGAAGCCGCAGTACGTGCGGTTGGCAATGCCAACGGGGCAAATGCGTTGGCGATTATTATTCCTTGCCATAGGGTTATCGGCACCCAAGGGGAGCTTATTGGCTATGGTGGCGGTCTGTCACTGAAAAAGCGCCTTTTAGAATTAGAACAGAACTTATTCATTTAAGGATAGAAGTGGGCGCGTATGAGAGCGGAACTGAGAGCGAAAATCCTAGCGGTATGTGAGCAAAAAATCAAAGCGAAAGGTGAGAATGTCGGTGTGTCATTTTATGCGTTCTTCAAAAACAAAAATGACGATCCCGAGCAGTTGATGGAAGCTGCAACCTGGTGGATACAGACCCATCAGTTAGATCATTTTGTTAAGGCAAGAACCATCAAAGAGATGGTGGAAAATAATTTATGACGACTGCAAAAGTCATGGCCTATTTTGCCGACAAGGTGTAATTCAGGTTCACCAAGATGACAATGGATAGCGGGGCACGGGCCCAGATAGTCAGATTGGCTTAGGAACACGGATGTTAGAAATCCCGCCACGGTTGAGGTAGCATTGCCGACTTTTTCTGCGGTGAGAGGCATTTATGTATATCGGCTTTGACTATGGTACAGCCAATTGTTCGGTGGCGAAGATTGAAAACGGTCAGCCGACGCTGTTACGTCTAGAAGGGGACAGCACGTTTATTCCTTCCTCCCTTGCCGCACCTACGCGCGAATCAGTGTCTGAGTATTTGTTTCGTCATCGGGGCATCAAGCCGCTAGATGCGATTGGCGAGCAGATGTTGCGCCGCGCCATTCATGTAAACCGAGAGGAAAGCATTGAACTTGAGGCGGAGGACATGGCGTTTGGTCAAGCGGCGCTCGACCGCTATCTCGATGATCCGCGCGATATGTACTACGTGAAATCGCCTAAATCTTTCCTTGGTGCGTCAGGTTTGCGTGATGCTCAGCTTCGCTTTTTTGAAGACCTCGTATGCGCAATGATGGATAACATCAAAACGCAAGCCGAACACCAAACTCAACAGAGTATTCATGATACGGTGATCGGTCGGCCGATCAACTTTCAAGGCCGTGGAGGCGAGACGGCAAACCGCCAAGCCGAGGGTATTTTGCTCAATGCGGCTAAGCGGGCGGGCTTTAAACAGGTTGAATTTCAGTTTGAGCCAGTCGCTGCCGGCCTGGACTATGAAGCGACACTGAGCGAAGACCAAATCGTTCTTGTGGTCGATATCGGTGGGGGCACCACAGACTGTTCATTGATTGAGATGGGGCCATCATGGCGCGGTAGTAGCGATCGTAGTGCAAGTTTGTTAGCGCACAAAGGTCAGCGTATTGGCGGCAATGACCTAGATATTGCGTTGGCATTCAAACAAATGATGTTCCCGTTTGGGATGGGCAGTAAGATGGAATCTGGCATTGAGATGCCGATTACGCAGTTTTCCAACCCCATCGCGATTAACAACGTACAAGCGCAAAACGATTTCTATGCGTTTGAAAACTTGGCGGTGCTCAAAGGGCTGCACAAGCAAGCGCAAGAGCCACATAAACTGGCCCGTTTGCTTGAGGTATATCACGAGTCGTTGGGTCACAACATTGTCCGTCGTGCGGAAGAGGCAAAGATTGCGTTGTCGGATCAAGCGGCTTATCGAGCGGGCATTCAACTGTTCTCCGAGCGCGTGGACGTTGATGTAACGCGCGATAACATGATTGATGCGATTGAGGCGCCCAAACGTAAGATGATCGCCTTAGTGCACGATGTGGTCGCGCAGGCCGATGTAAAGCCTGACGTGATTTTTATGACAGGTGGCTCGGCGCGCTCGCCCTTCTTACGGGAGGCTGTACAAGCAGAGCTGCCGAACATTCCTGTAGTGAGTGGCGACTACTTTGGCTCAGTCACCGCGGGCTTAGCGCGTTGGGCGGAAGTCTGCTTTAAGTAACCGTCGCTTGACGAACTGGGTTTGACGCTTACTTGTAATACCTTGCGAAAGAAAAAAAGTTGTCAATAATAGGAACCCTACTTAGCGAAAACTTCCGTATTTTGATTAGAAATCATGCACCAAGGTGGGGGTGTTGGCGCGAAATAGCTTGGTTAGGGCAGATTTATATCGCCAACCCAGAGCCAGTAGCCGTTTCGCTAAGCTTTGATTTTGAATGGTGGCGACTTCAATGCCGCGATAGTGATGCGGATGCGCTTGAATGTAGTCGATAAACGCCGTCAGCACCCCTTGGCCGCGAACGCCGGGAGCAAATTGTAGCGAAACAATCGATAATCGCTGACTACCGATCGGACAGTGAACCAGACAATAGCCGAGTGGGTGCTTGATCGCGGTGGAGAGCTCTGGAAAAGCGCGCATCTGGTGACGTTGGGCCAATTGGTCATAGCCGAGGCATAGGTGGTCAAGCAATTGCCGAGCGTTATCATCCATCGAAGTGTCTCTGAAGAGGTCGAAACGTAGCCACCATATTAAGGACTTTATTTTTTCGAAAAACAGAAAAGCGTGAGCCACGTATTTACCCCTTTTGGGGCACAATAATTGCGCAAAAGCCGCGATTTCTACGCCAGACAACCAGCTAGTTTTTAAAACTGTGCGCGAGCTCATGCCGCACCATTGGTCGTTAGTGAATAACGAGTTTTTATAAATTTATCAATCATGTACATTATGTGCTGATTTTTTAACACGGACGTTTAACGATTACGACAATCAACAAGATTATTTCTGCGGTGGCGATGTATAAAGGATTGCACCGCAATATTTACTACGTTGCACTGGCCCGCATGATCCTCGGGATGGGCAACTTTATTATTCCTTTCCTCGTGCTTTTGTTTACCGATAAGCTCGGCTACTCCGCGTCGCTGGCGGGTACATTGGCGATGAGTATTACTGGCTTGTACCTGCTGGGGAGTTTTATTGGTGGCAAGCTTTCTGACTGGATAGGCCATAAAAACACTATGGTGGCGGGGGAAGGTGTCGGCGCTATCTTGCTGCTGGTGTGCGGGTTTGCACCCGATGCCCCGGTGATGGTGCCGGCGTTATTATTCGCCGCGTACTTTTTTATTGGTGTGGCGTTGCCGGCCAGTAATGCATTGGTGGCCGATTTATCTCACGCAGGCAATCGCGATGCGGTGATGTCGCTTAGTTACCTTGCCTATAACTTGGGTTCAGCGATTGGCCCCATCTTAGCGGGCTATTTGTTTTGGCAGCACACTGAGTGGATTTTCTTTGGTAACGGGCTTGCCGTCTTGGTGGGTATTCTTGTGGTTGCCTTTTTGGTCAATGTGACCGAGCAAGCCGTCCCCGAGTCTGAGTCTGACCTTGAGCGCGCGGTAGAAGGCAGTGTGTGGTCGGTGCTTAAATCACGTCCTTATCTCATTGTGTTCACTTTGTTTTGTGGCATGCTTTGGTTTGCATTGAATCAAATGACGATGGCTAGCCCGCTTTATCTGAGTCATTTATTTGGCCAAGAAGGGCCCGTGCGTTTTGGTCAACTGATGACGTATGCGTGCGTGTTGGTGGTGATCATAACGCCACTATTGCTCCGCGCGACGTCTGGACATACTGAGACGATAGGGTTGGCCTATGCAGGGCTTTTGTTTGTGTTGGGTTATGGTCTTGTGATGTTGGCACCTACGATTCCCGTTCACTTTTTAGCGTGGTTCTTCCTTTCCGCTGGCGAGGTGTTGGTCCTGACCAAAGAAGGCGTGTATCTTGCCAACAACTCACCGGCGAGTCATCGCGGTCGTATTCAAGGGGTATTGATCACGTTGCGTAGCTTATTGCTGATGCCAAGCTTTGTATTGATTGGCTATGTCATCGACACGTTCGGTTATTCGGTGACTTGGTCGCTTGTTATCGCTATGGCTATGTGTGCCAGCATTGGTATGTTTTTATTGTCGATGCGCAAGAAAACACGCCTCGCAGCGACGTCCTCATAAGATTGATGGCTTTGTGACCAAGGCGGAGTCATCATCCATGCGGTTAAGGTAGGTTAAAAGGTATACCATCAATACACCTGTGTGGAGGTGAATATGGCCTACTTAACCTTAACCCCAGCATCCTTGGATGATGCGCATATCTGCTGCGCGTTCTCGGATAAAAAGTGCCAGGCCAGCTATCAGGCGAAAAAGCAATGGCTAAAGCAGGAGTATCAGCATGGATATCGTTTTCGCCGTTTAGATGAACGCGCTAAAGTCTTTATCGAATATGGCCCAGCAGAGACAGCTTGGCAGCCCATACAAGCGGATGGTTATCTGGCATTGGGTTGCTTTTGGGTCTCTGGGAAATACAAAGGACATGGACACGGCAAGCAACTGTTAGCTGACGCCATTGAAGCGGCTAAACAGCAAAATAAGCAAGGCCTAGTCGCCGTGGTCGGTAAAAAGAAATACCACTTTATGAGCGATACAAAATGGTTAAAAGGCCAAGGCTTCAACGTGGCGGATGAGGCCCCTAATGGCTTTGTGCTGTTGTATTATCCGCTGAATGATGCAGCTGAAATACCGCAATTTCGGACATCGGTCCATACCGCCAATGTATCAACCGAAGGGTGTGTGGTGTATTACTCCCATCGTTGTCCTTATGCGGAATACCATGTGCTGAATTCGCTACAGCAGAGCTGTGCGCAGCGTGGCATCCCGCTTGAAGTGCATCATTTAGAGACATTGAGCCAAGCACAAGCATGTCCTTCACCGGCCACCATTTTCAGTTTGTATTATCAGGGGGAGTTTATCACCACCGATATCAGTGCCTGTATGGAGAGCCGCTTTGATAAGTTTATTCCTCCTCACCCTTAACCTGTGAAATAGATAGCCCGTATGTTAGAAATCATTACCGCGCCAGATCCAAGGCTGGCCATAAAAGCAGAGCCAGTCACGGATATTACCGCCGTACAGACGTTGATTGATGATATGCTTGAGACGTTGTATGCCACTGACAACGGTATTGGATTGGCTGCCACGCAAGTGGGTCGTAAAGAGGCGATTGTCGTCATCGACATTTCTGAACGCCGGGATGACCCTTTAGTGCTCATTAATCCGGTGGTTGTATCTGGCGTTGACAAAGCCATGGGGCAGGAGGGTTGTTTATCCGTGCCCGGCTATTATGCAGATGTCGAGCGATACTCGTCTGTTGTGGTGTCGGCCCTTGATCGCAATGGTCAATCGATCACGATAGAGCGCGATGATTTTCTTGCCATTGTTATGCAGCATGAAATCGACCACTTATCTGGAAACCTTTTTATCGATTATCTCTCGCCATTAAAACGACAAATGGCCTTAAAAAAGGTGAAGAAGTACTTAAAACAGAGCGCTTAGTAGAATCTTAAACTTACATGGATGTAAGAACAAACGATGAATATTGGTATTTATGTGTATGAGCACGCAGAGGTGCTTGATTTTGCTGGCCCCTTTGAGGTGTTTAGCACCGCAAAACGTTTGGGCGCGGACAGTTGGCAGGTTGGACTGATTGCTGAACAAGACTCACCTTTGCTCGCGCGCGGCGGTTTGCGTATCGTGCCGGATTATCATCTCGCCAACCATCCCACACTGGATGTGCTGCTGGTTGTCGGCGGCGTTCACCATGAGCAAGTCACCAACCCGTCGGTGATCGATTGGGTGAAGCAACAAGATGCGATCACTCAATGTACGGCCTCTGTCTGTACGGGGGCGTTCATACTGGCAGAGGCTGGGTTACTCGATGGTCGAAAAGTGATCACACATTGGGAAGATATGGACGACCTCAGCCGTGCTTATCCGCCATTAAGCGTGGTATCAGAAAAGCGCTGGGTGAGAGATGGAAAATATCTTACCTCCGCGGGCATATCTGCGGGTATTGATATGAGTTTGCAGCTGGTGGATGATCTGCACAGTGAAGCTCTCGCTTTGCGCGTTGCCAAGCAAATGGATTACCACTGGCAGCGAAACGCGTAATATGCTGTGAGGTTAGGTCGTTAAGCGCGATATCAATCAATGTATGCGCTGATAAAATAGGAATTGAACATGTTCCCAGCAACATGGCGGTCTGAACGCCTATGTTTTAGTGCGTTTGAGTACAGTGATGCAAAGCGCGTTAAAGCACTGTTTGAGCAAAATCAGCATCTGCAATATCAAGATCCCACGTTTAAGCCTTGGTCGTTATCCACCTATCAATCATTGATTGCCGACAGTGCGGAGAAAAAGGCGCCTGATGTGGAAGACGCCTTTTATCTTCGTCGCATTCAAACCCATGACGGTAAAGATATCGGCTACTTACAAATCTCGCTCAATGCGCCGGATGCACAGAGTGTTTGGCTGCCCATGCTCACTATTTCTCCAAGATATCAAAAGCATGGCTATGGCAGCGAAGCGGTTGCGAGCGTGATTGAAACCGTGCAAGATTATGGGGACTATCGACGTATGGGTGTGAATGTTTACGCCGAAAACATTCGCGCGTTTCGATTCTGGTATCAGCAAGGGTTTTGTCGTATTACCCATTTTGAACCCGAGCAAGATGAAGGACGAGACTACCACTGTTTGGTGCTCTATCGCGATTTAGACGTGAGGACACCATTACGATAGTAAACAAGGAAAGTGACTGAGTCATATAGGAAAGGAAAATGATAAAAACACCGAAAAAACGTCTGTTACTGACGCGTGTCGCACTGAGTGTTGTACTCGGTATGGGGCTCAGCGTTTCCTCAACCACGGTTCAGGCGACTGACGCTGCACAGGTTCAGGAGCAGCGAGCGTCTGGGCTGCATCTGCAAGATTTTGATCGTTCGGTTCGTCCACAAGATGACTTGTTCCGTCACGTGAACGGTACTTGGTACGACCAAACCCAAATCCCCAGTGATATGTCCAGCTATGGTGCGTTCCGTATCTTAGCCGAAGAGAATGAAAAGCGTCTGAAAGGCATCATTGATGAGCTGGTGGCGCGTGATGATCTCAAGCCTGGCTCCAACGAGCAAAAGCTGCGTGATTTTTATCTTAGCTATATGGACCAAGATAAAATTGATGCCCTAGGGGTCACGCCAATCAAACCTGAGCTTGATCGTATTGCGGCGATTTCCTCGAAGCCTGCGTTGATTTATGCGATGGCCGATTTGCGACAAGTTGGGGTTGGGATCCCGTTTAGTTTTTATGCGTGGGCCGATGCGAAAAATCCTGACTATAACGCCCTGTATCTGAGCCAAAGTGGTTTGGGCCTGCCCGATAGAGACTATTATTTCCGAGACACCGAGGACGCTGAGCGTATCCGCACCGCGTATAAAAGTTATCTCGAAGATATGCTGCGCTTAGCGGGCTACGATCAGGCCACGCAACGCGCGGATCGGATTTATCAGCTGGAAAAAACACTGGCAGAACACCATTGGACACGCGCTAAACGCCGTGACGCGCAAGCAACCTATAACAAAATGCCCATTGAGGCGCTCAACCAGTTGATGGGCGGGTTTGATTATGCACGCTTTGCCAAACGCGCGGGTATCGACAAAGCCGATGAGGTTGTGGTGCGTATGCCGTCTTATTTTGAGGCGCTAGGGCAGGTGTTTGAGCAAACCAGTCTGCAAGCGTGGCAAGATTATCTAACCATCCGTACGCTCAATGCGTTTGCACCGCGTCTAAATCATGAGTTGGTTGAACGTCAATTTGCGTTCTATTCCAAAACCCTTAACGGTATTCCTGAGCAGCGTGACCGCTGGAAGCGCGGCGTGCAAGCCACCGAAGGGGTATTGGGTGAAGCGCTTGGCCAAGAATATGTCGCCCGCTACTTCCCTCCGCAAGCCAAAGCACGTATGGAAACCATGATTGATAACCTGCGTGCCGCGTTTAAAGACTCGATTGAATCATTAGCGTGGATGAGCGATGAAACCAAAGCGAAAGCATTGGATAAGCTGAGTAAATTCACGCCTAAAATCGGCTATCCAGAGCAATGGGAAGATTACAGCGCGCTGACCATCAACGCCGATGACTTGATTGGTAACAGCAAACGTGCCGCACGCTGGGGCTATCAAGATATGCTGTCGCGGATTGGTGCGCCGGTTGATCGCAAAGAGTGGGGCATGACCCCGCAAACGGTCAACGCTTATTACAGCCCAACTGCCAACGAGATTGTGTTCCCCGCCGGGATCTTACAACCACCATTTTTTGATATGAATGCGGATGACGCCGTGAACTATGGCGGTATCGGTGCAGTGATTGGTCATGAAATGGGACACGGTTTTGATGATCAGGGCTCGCGTTATGATGGCGATGGCAACCTATCCAATTGGTGGACGGATGAGGACCGGGCGCGCTTCGATGCACGCACCCAAAAGCTGGCCGAGCAATTTAGCCAGTTTGAGCCATTGCCGGACTTGTTCATTGACGGCAAAGTGTCTTTGGGTGAGAACATTGGTGATTTAGTCGGCTTGACCACCGCCTTCCGCGCCTATCAAAAATCGTTGCAGGGTGAATCGTCTCCAGTGATGGACGGGTATACCGGCGAGCAGCGATTCTTCCTCAGCTGGGGGCAGATTTGGAAAATGAAGATGCGTGAAGATGCCCTGCGTGAGCGCGTGTCGCTGGGTCCGCATGCGCCACCGCAATATCGCGTGCTCGGTGCGCCGCGCAATGTCCCTGCATTCTATGAAGCCTTTGATATTAAGGAAGGTGATGGCATGTATTTACCCGAAGATCAGCGGGTGAATATCTGGTAATCTCTGATGCCGCCGCAAGGGCGGCATTTTTTGCGATAGATGTTGGTACTGTCCGTCGCGCGAACCGATGCAAGGAGGCTCCAAGTGCTAAGCACGCCAAGGACGAGACTGGTTTTACTTCCCCCAGAAAAAGCCGACATGATGGCGCAGTTTTATCAACGAAATCGTGCTCACCTTTCCCCATGGGAGCCCATACGTCCTGCCGCATTTTATCGCGAAGACTATTGGCATAGCGCGCTGCAAGAAGCGAACGATTTGTTTCAACAGCAACAAGCCTTCAAGTTTGTGATTTTGCATCATGAACGGGACGATGTGATAGGGGTGTGCAATTTTACTAATGTCATTCACGGCGCCTTTAAAGCGTGCCTGTTAGGTTATGCCGCTGACAAGCATTATCAAGGGCAGGGCTACATGCACGAAGCCATCCAAGCAAGCATCCGTTTTGTATTTGATCAGGTTGGGTTGCACCGTGTGATGGCCAACTATATTCCGGACAACACGCGCAGTGAGCGGCTACTTACCAAGCTGGGGTTTGAGCGCGAAGGCTATGCTCGCCGTTACCTAAAAATCAATGGCCGCTGGCAAGATCATGTCCTCACCGCCAAACTCAATCCTGCAATGGAAGAGTGAGTCGTGGAATCGCCAGTCGGACATTCCGTTTTATCCATTTAACTGTCAGGAGAAAAAATGAGCAAGTTTACCGAGTACAAAGTCGTTCATATTGTTGAAGGTGGTTGCGGCACCTTATTGCTGGGCTCAAGTGGCTTGCCGTTGCAACGCCTCGAAGCCGAACTCAATCAATACGCGCAAGATGGCTGGCAGGTTGTTTTTCAAGTCATTGAAAAGAAAAGATACATGCTGTTTTGGCAGCGTGAGGCAGTGATTGTCACCCTAGGTCGCTAATGCTCAAGTATTTGTCGCTTACGTTGATCCATCGTTACCAAGCTAAAGGTGGATCAAAGAAACGGTTCAATATTGCGTGTAATTTCGAGCCGAGCTGCTCGGAGTACACGCGCCAAGCGATCGAAAAGTACGGCGCACTTCGCGGCTGGCAACTCGGCTTAGCGCGCATTCGTCGTTGTAATGATCCCGATGCAGTAGAAATAATTCACGATGAGGTGCCTTAGATGCGGATAACGCAACCATGGCAAGAGCTGGAAACACAGGAAGCCTTGCTGCGTGATCAAGTGAATGGCTTAACCCCAAGCCAGAAAAAACGCTATTTTGCCGAGCAAACCAGACAACTGAAAGATCCAGACACCTATGCGGTACTCAATTGGGCTTTCTTAGGCGGATTCCATCATCTTTACTTGCGAAAGTACCGGTTGTTTATCGTAGAATGTACGTTATTGGTAATCGCCATTATTGGCTTAGTGATGAGCCAGCCATATTTCGCTTTGATTTTGGTTGGTTTAGTGCTATTTGAATTACCACAGCTTTTTTTGGCCCAGAAAATTGCCAGGCAGTACAACTACCATGTATCACGCTCAATTTATGAACACGTCCGCCACGGTGATTAATCCATGAAGCGCCGTCGGATCCGTAAACGCCACCAGCATCAATTCTTTTTATGTCAGAAGACATATCGTCGCGCCTTAATTGATTTAATTGAAGCAGATCCTATGAGGATGCGAGCATTACGATGTGTTCAGTCTCTCAATTTACCTCAGTGCTATATCGCCGCCGGGTTTGTGAGAAACCTTGTCTGGGATGCGATGCATAAATATCCGCCAAGTGCGCTGAATGATATCGATGTGATCTACTATGATCCGAGCGATACCAGTCGTGAGCGTGAGCAATATCTTCAAGGGTTACTACAAAAAACCATGCCAGAGATTACCTGGCAAGTCCGTAACCAAGCACGGATGCACGAAAAGCACCAAGACCCCGCGTATGCTGGCACCCTGGACGCCATGCGATTTTGGCCTGAAAAAGAAACGGCCATTGCGGTCCGTCTCGATATGAATCAGCGCTGTGAGATCATTGCCGCGTTTGGGGTTCAGTCGCTGTTCGAGTTGAAGCTGAGCCATAACCCGGCAAGGCCATGGGCGGTTTTTCAGCAGCGTATTGAAGAAAAACAATGGTTAACCCATTGGCCTAAACTGACCGTGACCACTCAGTGCTCAGTCGCTGCCAAGCCGATTGATGAAGAGTAAAGCCAAATAGAGTGCGCCTTGGCACAGATTGGCGAAAACACAAAGGGCATACTATCCCAATCTTCTGATTGGTAAGTAAATGGACGACAATGAAATACCGCATGGACGCAAGCCCGAGTGATGACGATATTACCGCTATCCGTCAGGGGCTAAAACAAAGCAACGCCCCCTTCTTGGCAGGTCTCCCTGAGGGCACGCTTGCCGGCTACGCCTATAATGACAATGATGAGCGCATCGGTGGCATTGTTGCCAATACCTGGGGCCAATGGCTATTGATTAAATACCTTTGGGTCGATGATGCTTTTCGCCACCGTCATGTCGGCAGCCATCTATTAGATAATCTGGAAGAATATGCCAAGGACATAGGCTGTAAAATGGCGTTTGTCGATACCTTCAGCTTTCAAGCCAAGCCCTTCTATGAAAAGCAGGGTTATCAGTGCCAAATGACATTGGCGGACTATCCTGTTGATCATGCACTGCACTTTATGACCAAAGTGCTTAACGAAGCTTAACGAAGCTTAACGAAGCTTAACGAAGCTTAACGGCCACGTTTGTCTTGTTCGTTATGTCAGTAGTAGAGAAATAATAGCTGATTCAATGAAGCAGGCCTAGTAAGTGCCCACTACAGGTGATTTCTACGCTCGCAAGGCTAAGTACGAAAACTTTATACGCATGCTTTACCTCGCAACAAACCACCGTTTCAAAAGGTGATCAACGGAAACGCGCCCTGGCCCATGCGCAATTAAAAAAAGCAAAACGGCCGCCCATACACCATGTGTCGCGTACGCATCTGGGTAGACAAATACCTGTATAACCGCTGTCATTCCAAGTAACGCCAATGCAGAAAACCGCGTAGCAAACCCCATTAAAATAAGCAGTGGAAATAAATGCTCGGCAAAAGCGGCCATGGGGGCGGCGATCTCCGGTGGAATGAGTGGCAATTGATATTCATAGCGGAATAGAGCAAGCAATGAATCAGAATAACGCGGCCACCCTAATTCAAACTCACCAGCAATAAGGTCAATCGACAGTCCTTCTATTTTCGTTTGGCCTGATTTCCAAAAAATAGCCGCAATAGAAAAACGCGCGAGTAACGCGATGAGTGTATTGGGTATGCATGTAAATAAGGTGATGGATGATTGAATCCATCTAACAAGGGTTACTAACATAAGTCACTCTCTCATAGGTCGCACATTGACAATACATTCATTTTTTAGCAGCCACGCTAAGGTGTCAGAAAGTTCAAGCTCACCGGCCCGCTGCACGGCATCAGCAAAGGACAACCCTTCTTTGAGCAGTGAGATAAATCGAACTGTGTGGTGATCAAAGCGTGTCATGTCTACGCGCATATTTTGTCTGATTAATACAACCGCTTCCGATACCGCAAGATCAATGTGAGAGAGATTGACGGTCTCATGTTGATGCGCGGCCCAAAGAGAAGCGACTGGATACTGAGAGCGAAAAGTCGATAAAGAAGGATGTAGTTCAATCGTTGTTTGCGCTAATGCATCACCATTGGCAAGCCATGCTGCTAGCGCTTCCTGTGCCATAGGGGTAGCATCTGCGGCATGCCATGCCGCCACTCTCATCCACTCTAACCGTGCCACGTCAGCGAGATAGGGCAGACTAGACGCGGGCGGAAACGTATAGATAAAATCAGGAAGTTCAGCACCATACCACACTAAAACAGGCGATCTTGGCGGATGTGTGCGAATAAACTCGCGAGCCATTGCAAAGAAAAAATCATCGCCAACTAACGCTTGAACCACTGGAAAGCTATCCGCAAGCGCATCCGTTAAGGAAACAATGACATTGTTTCGATAGACGGCAAAACGCTGTATGGGATCGGATCCATTCCATGTCGTTAATCCTTCTGGACACGAGGGCATTGAGGAGAAAAGATCAGTCATCCACTGGGCTTGTCGATCTATACTCATGCCTTCTCCCGCGTCTGCATCATCATAGATTGTGCGTGTTTCGCTTCCGCCGCTAAGACGGAAAATGGCGGTATGTTATTATCACGCTCGATCAAGGTCGGCGTGGGTCCGATGCGTTCAATCACAAAACGGTACCAATGCCACACGTCTTGGCTAATAGGAGCGTCATGGCTATCAATTAAAAGCGTGGCACCTATCGAGTCCACATCCGCGGCATGACCGGCAAGATGGATCTCCCCGACTGCATGCAAGGGTAACGCTTGAAGATACGAAGCTATGTCGTGTCCGTGGTTCACACAAGAGATGTAGGCATTATTGACATCAAGCAGTAAACCACAGCCTGTGCGCTTGATAATGTCGCCGATAAAGTCTTCCTCAGCCAATGTGGAGTCAGAAAACGCCACATAGGTGGCGGGGTTTTCGAGTAACATTCTGCAACCTAGCTTTTCTTGAACACGATCAATATGGTCACAAACCCGTGATAGTGTTTTTTGATGATAGGGGGCAGGCAGTAAGTCGTTTAAAAACGTACCTTGATGAGAAGACCAAGCAAGGTGTTCAGAAAAAACGGCTGGCTGATAGCGCTCAATTAAGGTAGACAGCCTCTCTAGATGCGCGTCATCCAACGAGTCTTCTCCGCCAATCGATAATCCCACACCGTGAATCGAAAGCGGGTAGTGGGCGCAGATCTGTTCGAGATGATGATGAAATGGCCCGCCAGCCACCATATAGTTCTCAGCATGGATTTCAAAAAAGCCAATATCAGGCTGAGTATCGAGGATGGTTTGAACATGTTCAGGTTTCAAACCAACCCCGACAGACAGAGGAAGGCGGGAGAGCGTTGTCGCAGTCATCGTGTGATCACGCGTTCTTTTCTTCGAAGGATTCCAGCTGACCAAACCCTGTTGGCGACGTTTTCGAAGCTGTTTGTTCACAGGTCCCTTTAGGCACCAGTGACCAGGCATTGCCTTGATAATCTCTGACTGATGTACCGGCACATGAGGTTCCTGGCCCGGCTTTGCAATCATTTTGTCCCTTTAAGGCAACGCCGTAGCATTTTTCTTTGTCTTTCATTCCCGACGCCTCAGCAGGCGCTGCCGCCATGACTAATGCGGTACTCAGAGCAGTGACTAGTGACGCTGAAACTATGGCTTTGTTCATCATATCTCTCCATTGTCTTTAACGATTTTCATTGAATCAATAAGATAGATAGAGACAGAGAGTGCGCAATGTGATGGTCATCATCTCACCACAGCGTGCGACTGTTTCCTTGTCTCTATTGATTTGTCGTGTATACCTATCCGTTTCTTACACATCTTTTGAAATTATTTTTTGGTAATCATTGTTTACTGTAGAAGAGATAAGATAATTTGTATGGTTTTTCATACGTGCGTCACGAATAAGATATGGCAAAACATTATGTGACTAATGATAACTGGGCACTGGCGGCGGGAGGTTGGGAGGTTATGAGTCTTGATTGTTGTCGGGACTATCGCCATTGACAAACTGCTTACTGATTTGTCGGATTGTGCCCATTTGCTTACCAAAATGACGGCACCCCGAACACATCGATGTATGAACAGTGAGCGCTGCTTTTTCTTTTATTGTCAGATCACGATCCAAAGCGTCAGACAGTAAGCGAGTGGCTTGTTGGCAGTTCATCATCATTGCCGTGCTCCTCGAAACCATTTATTTTCTAAACATTCTCGCAATCTTAGTCGTGCTCGATACATTAAAACGTGCAAGTTACTCGTGGTGATCGCCAAATTTTGACATATTTCATCACTCTCTAGCTCGACAAATTCTCTCATCATAAAAACGCGCGCTAAGTTTTCAGGTAATGCATATAAACACGTTTCAAAGACCAGCCAGAACTGCTCATCTTTTACTGACTCCATTGGTGTCGACCATCGCTCTGGGCGCTCATCAGTATGCCAATATCCGCGCTGAGTGAACAGCACTTCATCGAATGCATCTGATTCATCACTGACAGGTTGGCTTACACTGATTTCCCTCTGACCTTTTCGCAGTATATCTATGATTTTATTCTTTAAAATAGCGAAAACCCATGTTTTAAACGCGGATTGACGACTAAACTTTTCGATACTCCGGTAGGCCGCCAATAATGCGTCTTGCACCGCATCTTCCGCTTTAGCATCGTCTCTTAATTGAAGCTGAGCAAACTTAAGCATCTCTTTTCTTAGATTGCTAATAAACTGCGGATCTTTAAATACTTCATCACTGATATCCGATAGAGAGTGCATGTTCAGAACGGTACTCATGATCGGGTATCCTCGCGCATTTCTATCTTGGCTGCGCTGTATGAAGAGACGCAATAAGGAACCAGATAATTGAGTAACACTTGCCCCCATGCAATCGGACTCTCGCCCAATAGAGCATGGCCTTGATTGATAACATTGAGTATCGTTCCAACCACAAAAGCCACTTTAAGCGCTGTTTGTATAATCGGCCATCGAAGCGCGACGGATATGATTTTTATCATCGATTTTCTCTACTTTTATATAGCGGTCTACTTCGACTCTAGTTGAAAAAATCAAGATTTAATAACTGTTGGTGCTCAATGGATGACACCACGCCAAGAAAATCGTGATCAGACTTATGCGCACAAAAGCAAGATCGCGTTTTGAATGCCGTCACAGAAGGCTACACCGCCAGACAATGTCGTTGCGGTATGACCTTTAATCGTCTTGCGGATTAGGGGATATAGAAGGGGTAAAGCGGCGGAGCAGCACTCCGCCTAGAGATATAAATAACCGCTATCGAATCAATAACAGAGGGACGGGCGAATCAATCACAATGCGTGTGGTGGTGCTACCCACAAACAGCTGACGCAGCTTGGTATGACCGTAAGCGCCCATGGTGATTAAGCCCACATTTTGTTGCGCTTGATACGCCAACAGAGCCTGAGCGGGCTCACCCGATAAACGTGCTTGAACAACATCGACACCTTGGGCGGTTAAACGTTGGGCTGCACGTTCAAACGCCTCTGAATGTGCGTCGTTATCCACCATCACCAAATGACAGGTCATGCCCTTGAGAAGGGGCGTGTTCAGCGCTTTCTC
This sequence comes from Salinivibrio sp. AR640, assembly GCF_001995405.1. Lineage (NCBI taxonomy): Bacteria > Pseudomonadati > Pseudomonadota > Gammaproteobacteria > Vibrionales > Vibrionaceae > Salinivibrio > Salinivibrio sp. AR640. The sequence goes on from NZ_MUFD01000009.1 coordinate 21,274, forward strand.
CACCAGCTTTTCACTGACCTCACTGCCATCAAACGCGAGAAGGTAACTATCGGGTGGAGTGACATCCCCGGTGGCAATCAAAATATGATTGTGAATACGGCGGACGACGCTTTCGAGTTGCGATCCAATCGCTTTGGCATCGTTCTGGTGCAAATCACCGGACCGGCCAATCACCAGCACCCGCATGGTCGACTCAAGCGCTAGCAAAGATTCAAGCAGGTGACCATGTTGTTGCAAGCGCGTGACCTCGGTCAGCCCCTTTGATAGCGCCACTTCTTCGCACTCATGCAATAGGGCCTTACCATGTTGCAAGGCCAGTTTGGCACGCTTTTCATCCAGCTCGACCAGCTCACTCATGAGCTGATCGCGACTGCCTAAACCAATACTGCCTGATAACTCAGAATCGCTACTCGCGGGTTTTTCCAACACATGTAAAAAGGTCAGCGGTGCAGACAGGCGTGAAGCCGCCCAAACGCTGAGATCTGTCACCGATTGGGTGTACGACGCACCATCAATACAAGCAATAATTTTATTCATCGTGCGCTCCTTAGTGTCCGCCCATCATTTTTTCCACTTCTTCCGGATTATCATGGACGCCAAACTTGTCCACAATGGTGGCGGTTGCTTCATTCATTCCCACTAAATTTACCTCGGTGCCTTCACGGCGGAATTTAATCACCACGCGGTCGAGCGATGAGACGGCAGTAATATCCCAAAAATGCGCATCAGAGAGATCAATGGTGACGCGTTCAACGGCTTCTTTAAAATCAAACGATGTAATGAACTGCTCGGAAGAGGCAAAAAAGACCTGCCCAACAACGCGATAGGTACGCTCGTCAGCTTGGGTTTGCTCGCTTTTAACCACCATAAAGCGACCAATTTTGTTGGCAAAGAACAAGGATGCCAATAACACACCGACCAAAACACCAATGGCCAAGTTATGGGTTGCCACCACCACAATCACGGTGGTGACCATCACAATATTGGTTGATAAAGGATGAGTTTTAAGATCTTTGATAGAGCTCCACGAGAATGTCCCAATCGAGACCATGATCATTACCGCCACCAGGGCCGCCATAGGAATCAACTTTATCCAGTCGCTTAAAAACACCACCATGATCAACAGAAGTGTACCGGCACACAGGGTGGATAAGCGTGAACGACCGCCGGATTTGATGTTAATGATCGATTGACCAATCATCGCACAACCGGCCATACCACCAATAAAGCCGGTGGCAATGTTCGCGATACCTTGGCCTTTACACTCGCGGTTTTTGTCACTGCCGGTGTCGGTCAAATCGTCCACAATGGTGGCGGTCATCATCGATTCGAGCAAACCGACTACCGCTAGTCCCGCTGAGTACGGGAAAATAATCATCAAGGTTTCAAGGTTAAGCGGCACATCGGGCCATAAAAACACCGGTAAGGTATCTGGCAACTCGCCCATATCACCCACAGTCCGAATATCTAACCCAACGCTAATGGCAACCGTCGTTAGGACCAAAATACACACCAATGGCGATGGCAATAATTTACCGACCACAGGAACGTATGGGAACAAATAGATAATGGCTAATCCTGCCAGCGTCATGGCATACACGTGCCACGTCACGTCAGTGAGCTCGGGTAACTGGGCCATAAAAATGAGGATCGCAAGGGCGTTAACAAACCCAGTGACCACCGAGCGTGATACAAAGCGCATGAGATCGCCGAGCTTGAGGTAACCGGCCAGAATTTGCAAAACACCCGTTAGTACGGTGGCGGCCAATAAATATTCAAGGCCGTGCTCTTTGACCAGTGTCACCATCAGTAACGCCATGGCGCCGGTTGCCGCAGAGATCATCCCAGGTCGACCACCGACAAAGGCAATGATCACTGCAATACTGAATGAGGCATACAGCCCCACTTTCGGGTCGACACCCGCAATAATAGAAAAGGCAATCGCTTCTGGAATTAACGCTAGAGCTACCACAATGCCAGCCAGCACGTCACCACGCAGATTGGAGAACCAATCACGTTTCATCGTTTCAATCATGAACAGTCTCAGTCTTTTAAAGGAATATGATTATACAAGGTGAAAAAATAAGGCGGGAACGACTAGGGCGGCGTCATGCGCATGGCAACTCTCCTTTATAAATAAAAAACGTGATGATAGTCACTGACTACTCTCTATTCAAGACCCAATCCCAAATATCGAGGTTTAATCGCCAAGCTCATCATTAAGGTACTACCAAAAGAGGTTTTTAAAGATAAATTTGACGATATAACGATTATTTTGTTAGTTTGGTAGGACCAAAAGCGAGGAGCCATCATGACAGCATCCACAACCAGTCTGTTTCATCCGGTACAAATGGGACGTGCCAGTGAAGACGTTGCCTTGCAGATCGAATCTGCGATTTTATCGGAAGCGCTGAAGCCGGGAGACAAGTTACCCAGTGAACGTGAGCTACAGCAACAGTTTGGGACGGGGCGTGGAGTGGTACGCGAGGCGATTCAATCACTCAAACAAAAAGGCTTGATTGAAATTCGTAAAGGGCAAAAAGGTGGAGCGGTTGTCCGCCAGGTTGACGTGCACAATATTAGCGAGTCACTGGCATTGTTCTTAAAACAAAGTCACGTCAAAGCAGACAAAGTGGCGGAATTTCGTGAAACCGTCGATCACAGCTTAGTACTGCTCGCGATCAGTCGTGGAACAATAGAACAAAAGCAACAGTTAAACGATAAGGTCGCCGAGCTTGCGGCACTTGCCAAAGATGATGAGCCCGATCTCGCTCGCTTAGGGGAGCTCGACCGAGCACTGAACTTGTTGATTGCTACCATGTCGGGAAATCCGATTTTTGAGTGGGTGATGCATGCGATACAGCAAGGGTTTAGCTCACACGACTATGCGCTTTATCAGGCGACAGATTACCGTCGTCTTACAGTGGAAAACTGGCAACAGACCGTTAACCACATTATCGCTGCGGAGCCGTTTAAGGCACAAGCAACGATTAGCCACCATTATCGGTTGCTACAACAATGCATTGATGCACAAGTATCAAGCGAATTATAAAAATCATCAAAAAGGAAACCTCTACACAATCATACCCATCACCCGTGTTGCGATTATTCCGGGCTTATGCCCTGCGCGCGGGAAGGACAAAAACTGGAGGTTTTATGGGACAGCAACAAAATTACGACTACATCATTGTTGGTGCAGGCTCGGCAGGCTGCGTACTGGCGAATCGTTTAAGTGCCAATCCAGATAACAAGGTGCTGTTACTCGAGGCGGGACGCCCTGACTATCGTATTGATTTTCGTATTCACATGCCTGCGGCGTTAACCTATCTGCTAACAGATAGCACCTATAACTGGCTCTATGAATCCGAGCCCGAACCGAATATGCATAATCGCCGCATTGCGCAGCCGCGCGGTAAAGTGCTGGGTGGTAGCAGTAGTATTAATGGCATGATTTATATTCGTGGTAATGCGCTGGATTATGAAAAGTGGGCCAACGATCACGGGCTGAAAAAATGGGATTATGCCCATTGCTTACCGTATTTCCGCAAGTGTGAGACGCGATTAAAAGGCCAAGATGACTATCATGGCAACAATGGTCCGCTGGCGATTGAAACCGCACAATGTGATAACCCTCTGTTTAGTGCGTTCTTTGACGCGACGCAACAAGCGGGCTATCCATTGACCGACGACGTGAATGGTTATCAGCAAGAAGGCTTTGGTATTTTTGATCAAAATATCTATCGCGGCCGTCGTCACAGTGCTGCCCGGGCGTATTTACACCCGGTCATGAACCGTAAAAATCTGACAGTACTGACAGGGGCAACGACCGATAAGATCGTGTTTGAAGGTAAAACCGCGATTGGGGTGGAATACCGTAAGTGGGGTCGCAAAAAAACCGCTTATGGGGCTGAAATTATCAGCTGCGGCGGCGCGATTAACTCACCCAAGCTCTTACAATTATCCGGTGTAGGTGATGAGAATACGCTGAAAAACTTAGGTATCAAACCGGTGCATCATTTGCCAGGCGTGGGAGAAAACTTACAAGATCACTTAGAGCTGTATGTGCAGTACGAATGTAAAGAGCCTGTGAGTATGTATCCGGCCTTGAAGTATCACAATCAGCCCAAAATTGGTTTTGATTGGCTTTTCCGTCGTAAAGGTGCTGCCGCGACTAACCACTTTGAAGCGGGTGGATTTGTGCGCGGTAACGACGAAGTCGCCTACCCGAATTTACAGTTCCACTTTTTGCCGTTGGCGATCCGTTATGATGGTTCGGCGCCGAACAAAGGACATGGTTTCCAGTTACACGTTGGGCCGATGAATACCGATGTGCGTGGCCATGTCAAAATTCGTAGTACCAACCCGGATGAGAAGCCAGAGATCTTCTTTAACTACCTTTCAACGCCACAAGAGCGTAAAGAGTGGGTGGAAGCGATCCGTGTCTCTCGCGATATCATCGCCCAGCCGGCTTTTGATCATTTACGTGGCAAAGAGCTTTCGCCGGGCAGCGAGGCACAGACGGATCAGGAGATCCTCGACTTTGTGGCTCGAGAAGGGGAAAGTGCCTATCACCCAAGCTGCACATGTAAGATGGGCCTTGAAAGTGACGAAATGGCCGTGGTGGATGAATCGCTGAACGTCCATGGCGTGAATAACTTGCGTGTGGTGGATGCCTCCGTGTTCCCGGCGATCACCAATGGCAATTTGTACGCACCGACGATTATGGTGGCAGAAAAGGCCGCTGATATGATCATGGGCCACACGCTTTCGCCGGCGAAAGATGCGGAATACTACCGCTATCTTCCTGAGCATGCCCCCGCACCGGAAGAAGACGCGGCGCTGGCTTAAATTCGGTCTGCGTTAGGCGTTAATCACCAAGAGCCAGCCATGCTGGCTCTTTACTCGTTTACAGCCCCGCCATTTTTTGTCTCTGTGTCTTCCAAATGGGGAGATGCTTGAAGAAACTTGGGTAACGTTAATGTGACCGCCACGCCTTGGTTAACGTCAGAGTCAAATTTGAGCTGGCCTTGCAGCTTTTGATACACCAAATTAAAAACAAGGTTCAGTCCCAATCCTGATCCTCCTTTGCCGCGCTTGCTCGTATAAAAGGGCTCAAAAATGCGTTGATGTAAGTCGGGAGGCACCCCCACACCATTGTCAGTATATACGATGTCAACCTCGTCGTTATGGTCTATCACTTTGATGTGGATATTCGGATTGCTTACCCCTTCAAAGGCATGGCGAACGCTGTTCATCACTAAGTTTGAAATGACTTGCGTTAATACGCCCGGCAAGCTATTCATCAGTAGTTCCGCATCGCCCTCGACAACAGGTGTCACTGGGACTTTTTTCGTTTCAGGATGCAGGCTCCCTACGAGCGCATCCAGGGTTTGTACAGGGCGGAATTGACTGCGGCTCTCAGAGACTTGATCGACTGCGGTTTGTTTAAAATCTCGAATCAAGCGGGCGGCACGATTGAGGTTATTTTCTAGCATGCCAGTGCCGTCTGTGATTTGTTGCATCCATTCTGTGTATTGTTGGCTGGTTAGCGTTTGCTGCTCGAACGCGGTATTTAAGCGTGAAACGGCCTCTTTAATCACTGAGTTGGCGGTTACGGCTATCCCAAGTGGTGTATTGACCTCGTGGGCGACACCGGCGACTAAACGTCCGAGCGCCGCGAGTTTTTCTGATTCGACCAACTGATTCTGTGCCGCTTTGAGATGGGCCATACTGTGTTCTAAATCTTGAGTCCGCGTTTCGACGGTAGCCTCCAAGGTTTGATTCAGTTTTTCTAGCTCAAACTGTGTTTGCTTTAGCTCGGTAATATCAATTGCTGTCCCTCGAAAACCGACAAAGCCTTGATGGTTGAAATGCGCGACGCCCTGGAAAACAAAATAATGGGTATTGCCGTCGAGGGTGATCTGCTCCTCACACATGGTGAAGCTTTCACAGGCATCCATTTTGTTTAGCAGCGACGCGCAATGAATAAGTGCTGGAACCGCTTTTATTTTTGTAGGGGACTCAATCGAAATAGCCAACGCAGACTGCATTGCTTCTGAACAAAAGGTGAGTCGCTGTGTCGCGTCGGTTTCCCAAAGCCAGTCTGACGCAGCGTTAGTAAAGTCCGCTAACCGTTGTTGCTCTAAGATAATATTTTGATAAAGGTTACTTATCCGTAAGGTGATTTTATTGGTTTCGTCAGCGAGCCAGTCCAGTTCGTCATTTTTCTCCATGATAAACTTGCGATGTTTTAGGTTTAGCGGCTCATGAGTCGGTGCTAACGGATCAAACTGACGTAAATGCTTGGCGATGGCGAATACTCGCTGGCTGACACTTTGGTGAAATACCCACAGGATTAACGCGCAGACAATCAGTGTTTTAACGCCATTAAGAAGCAGCGTGACTAAAAATTGTTGTAGTAACACGTCATAGATTTTTTGTGTGTCTGATTCAATCTTTAAAACCCCGAGCTCGATACGACGCTCGGTGTCTGGGTGCACGTAAGTGAGCACTGTTTCGCTCGTGACCGTACTTTGTGTGTTGGGTTGACCGGCATCTAAAACAACCTCATCAAACTCAACGGATAGGTAATCAATATAGGGTAAATTAACCAGGCCGTTGAGGCGGTTCTGCGCACTGACCAGATCAAAGACCCAGAGTGAGGATGCAAGCAGATCTGCATGTACATTCTTGATTTCATATTGGCGTTTATCAACGTTATTGAATGCCTCTTCATAGTCCCATGATAGTTGCAAGAGCGTTGTCATGATGGTGAAAACGCCACTGAGAAGCACCATCAATAAAATGATACGCCGTCCAACAATGCTAAACAGTGGATGACTTAACCCTTGTTCAAATTTTTGCAGCTTTCCCATGCTCTTTTTATCGCCTTAGTGCTTGTCTTTGCTTACGTTTCGCGAGCTGCGAGTCGATAAGCTCAAAGGGATTAAAAACATAAATTTAGCGCCTTTTCCTGGCTCTGATTCAAATTGAAGCTCGCCTTCTAACTTTTGCCTAACCAAATTAAATACCAGATTCAGCCCTAGGCCTGATCCGCCACGTCCGCGTTTAGTGGTATAAAAAGGTTCAAAGATACGATGATGTAGAGTGGGATCAATACCACATCCGTTGTCCTGATAACTGAGGTACAGATGGTCGTCTTGTGTTTCAAATTCAATAATGATTTCAGGCGATTGAGTATCTTCAAAAGCATGATTGATACTGTTCATGACAAGGTTTGAGATAATTTGAGTGATCACACCAGGTAAACTGTACATCCGTATATTGTTATCACCTACAACCTGCGGCGTCACTGGGACTTTACGCGTTTCTGGATGCAGGCTAGCAATCAATGCATCTAAGGTTTGTTTGACATCGAATTCAGTGAGTGCTTCAGAGACTTGATCGACCGCGGTTTGTTTAAAATCGCGAATAAGACGTGTGGCACGTGTTAGGTTATGCTCGAGCATTTGTATGCTCTCATTCGCCTGCTTCATTAAAGAAGCAAACTGCGTGCTGGTCAGGGTTTGGTTTTCAAATGCTTGATTGAGCGTTTTGGTGACGTCTTGAACAACCGAGGAGGCGGTAACCGCGATCCCCAACGGGGTATTAACTTCATGTGCAACGCCGGCGACTAAGCTGCCTAACGCGGCCAGTTTCTCTGACTCAACTAACTGCTCTTGCGCCGCGGTTAGGTGTTCCATACTTTCTTGCAGCTCTCTGGTTCGCTCGTCCACCGTTAACTCTAGATTTTGGTTCAATGCTTCCAGTTCAAATTGCGCGGCTTTAAGCTCAGTGATATCAATGCCGGTACCACGAAACCCCCGAAAGCCATTCACACCATGATGGGCGATCGCTTGAAATACAAAATAACGGCTTTGCTCTCCGAATGGGATGGTTTCTTCACACATGGCAAAGTCTTGTTGATGATTAAGATAAGTCACAAATTGCTGACAGCCAATGCCATGCACTAAGTCTTTGAGGTTGGGAAAGCGATTGGCCCCTAAACCGAATGCTTGTCGCATTGGCTCAGAACAAAAAGTGAGCTTGAGATCGGCATCGGTTTCCCAGAGCCAGTCAGAAGATACATGGGTAAAGTCCGATAGCCGTTCACGCTCTAACATAATATTACGGTAAAGCGTTGACATATTATTGGTGATTTTATTGGCTTCGTCGGCAAGCCAGTCGAGCTCATCCTCTCTTTCCATAATGAAGCGTTTTCGCGGCAAAATGAGTTTGTCGTCCTTGGGATCGAGTGGGTTGTAGTGGCGAAGAAATTGAGCAATTTTAAAGACTCTTTGACTGACGGTATAATGAAAGACTAAGAGAATGAAGAAGCAAACCAGCAAGGTTTTTATGAGGTTGAGTAGCAAGGTAATAAAAAAACGCTGCGTCAATTCGGTATAGATGGTCTGGATATTTGACTCAACATAGACGGTACCGACGCGCTGCGTTTTACCTGTATCTGGGTCATCATATTCCAGTGGGTATTCATTCACCATCTTTTTCAGGTCGACTGGCTTGCCTGCCTCAAAAAGATAGTTTTCGGACCGTATGGCTAGGTAGTCAACATGAGGAAGGTTGACTAATCCATCGATTCGCTCTTGAACACTGGTGAGATCGTAAATCCACAGTGAGCTCGCGATTAATTCGGCGTGGATATGCTCAATTTCATCATGGCGATTTTCCACTTGACTAAAGGCTTCATCATACTGCCAATAGCTCTGTAACACTGTGGTCAATAGCGTGAAAAAACCGCTGAGACAAACCATAATCAGCAGAATTCGTCGGCCTACTAGGCTGAAGAAAGGGTTACGAATGCTGTCATCGAATTTATGGCTTCGGGTCATAGATAGACTGGCGCGCTGTAATGATGATTAAGAGAAAAATCTAAATGTAAATCTTCAGTTCAATCTGGGTACGCTTCCCTAATGGCAACGAAGTCATCCCAATGCTCAAGGAGTAAATCGACGAGCTTGGGTTCAAAATGTTTGCCGCGTTGCGCGAATAACTCATGACGGATATCGTCATCTGTCCACGCTTCTTTGTAAGACCGTTTAGACCCTAGCGCATCAAATACATCGGCCAAAGCTGAAATGCGCCCGCTAATCGGGATTGCCTCTGCGGCTAGCTGGTTAGGATAGCCACTGCCGTCCCACTTTTCATGATGTGTGGCTGCTATTTCCTTGGCTTCTAAGATTAAACGTCGCTTTGAGTGGCTCAGTATTTCTACGCCATATTCAACGTGTTTTTTCATGATGTCCCACTCCTCTGCATTGAGCTTACCGGGTTTATGTAAAATCGCGTCAGGAATGGCGACTTTACCCACATCATGCAGCGGTGAGCTATGTTTCATCAGCATCGTTTTTTGTTCATCCAGCCCATACAGCTCGCCCAGTTTTTCACAAAATAAAGACACACGTTGTACATGAGCGCCGGTTTCTTTACTCCGCGCTTCAACGGCATTGGCAAGGTTGTACACCAGCTCTTTGGAGGTTTCGCGAAGATCCACCATGAGGCTGAGGTTCTCAAAGGTTAAACCAATGTTCTGCATATATATTTTGAGTAAATGCTGATCTAATTCCGAAAGAGTTTTCGCGTGGTTGACGTACAACAGAAATTCGACATCCTCATCATCACGATGGAATAGAACAAACCCATCATCAAACTGAATACTCGTCCGAGTTTCGAGGGCTTGTTTGCATCGAGCTGATACAATAGGAGGCAGTTTTTCAAACGCGCACTCGGTATAGCAGTCCACATATTCACCGGTCGCGGCGAGGGTTAACGCTCTTGTTTCTTCGGCGCCTGGGCGTGGTTGTACCACGCAATAAAAGGCAGAATCGTGAATATGAAGCAGTGAGGTAAGCTGTTCTAACACCGCAGTGGCGTAATGTTGAAGATTAGTGGTGTTCTGTACATTGGCTGATGCCTCAATCACGCGCTTAAGGCCTTGCTTTTGTTCTTCTATCGTACATAGATCGCGATACGAGCGGAGCATCGAGTAGAGTAAGGTTTTCAGCTTTTGTGTCGTCAGCTCGGTTTTTTCTTTGTAGTCATCAATGTCATAGTCACGAATTACGCTATCTTCTGGTGCCTGTCCCGCTTGACCTGTGCGTAGCACTAGCCGAATAACATGATCGTTCATTTCGTTACGGATATAGCGTACCAGGTCAAGTCCAGCATGTTCGGTTTCCATCACCACATCGACAAGCGCTAAGGCAATGTCCTGCTCTCGCTGTAAAATCTCTTTTGCTTCCTGACCTGATAAGGCAGAAAGCAGCTCTAGCGGGCGTCCTTGAAAAGTGAACCCTGTCAGCGCTAACCGTGTCACTTCATGCATCAGATCATCGTCATCAATCAGCAGTATACGCCATGGCGTTGCCGCCGACGCTGTATTTGTGTCAGTAGACTTGGGCGCTGCGCCGTCACGTTGATCTGCAAACAAGTCCATTCAATTCGCCCCTATTAGCGTTTATCTCAATTAGTTAAAGCGTAGTGTAGGTCATTAAAAGTTGCGAGGTGAGAATAAGGATTTGGATGTTGAACGTAATATTCAACTTTTCAGCTTGTTACATTTATCTGATCTGGCGCAGGCAACCCGCTACCATGCCTGTTAAGCTGTGAGTGCGATACAATAACAGTGACCGTAAGCTTAGGTTTGTTGCAGTATGTGGTCTGTTTTATAGCCAGTTAACAACAGACTGAGTAACCCTTTCACAAAAATGTTGTGATGGACCTATCAGTTGTTTGGCGCCCATTTTGCCGGGCGTCAGGAACACTGTTTTACTGAAATTATAATTAATACATTATGACGGACTAACAAGGCAGTTATGTTTAAAAAACTTTCCCTCAAGCACAAGCTGGCGGTCTCTGCCGGGCTTGCCATTATTATCGGTGGCTTTCTGGTCGAGGCGCTTTCTTTTAGAGCCTCTTTGTCGCGACTCGATACAGAAGTGGCGCAACGACTAGAGAGTACAACAGCGTCGTATAATCAGTATGTGTCGGATTGGGTGGCATCCAAAGAGCGAGCCATGACATCACTGACCCGCGAAGCGGATCCAGACAACATGGTTACTCACCTCAAACAGGTTCGCGATTCGGGCGGATTTGATAATGTCTTTCTCGCGTATCCGGACGGTAGCCAAGATAATGCCAATGGGGTGGTGTTGCCGCCGGGTAATGACGATCCTAGAAAATGGGGCTGGTACACCAATGCCAAGGCTTCGCCGTCTAATGTGTTTATGGATAATCCAACGGTAGCTGCAGCAACGGGGGCGAATGTTGTCTCATTGGGTAAGGCATTGCAGTTTAATGGGCAAACCTTGGTGTTGGGCGCAGATGTAGAGATTGGCGATATCATCGAGGGCTTGGAGAAAGTTATTTTGCCTGGTAGTGGTTATATGTTTATTGCCAACCAGGATGGCAATGTTTTTACGCATGCGAACACCGATCTGCTTAATCAATCCATTAGTGAACTAGGGTTATCGTTTAATACGATAAAATCGGCGATGAATTCCGGTGGGAGTGTCACCGCTGAGGTAGGCGGCGCTGAAAGTGTCGTATACGCAAAAGCGATCAAAGATACCGATTTGATCACGGTGACCGTCATTAATTACGACTCCTTAGTGGCACCACTGTTTGATGCGGTATGGGGACAAATTGCGGTCACTATTGCGGTTGTTATTGCATGCACGCTGTTATTTAACTTACTGGTTAATATACTGTTTAGGCCGTTAACCAATGTTTCCAACGCGTTGGAGCAAATTGCTCATGGTAGCGGTGATCTTACGCAACGGATTGAGGTAGAAAGCGACGATGAAGTGGGGCAGTTGGCAAAAAACTTCAACACTTTCGTTGGCAGTATGCATCAGCTCATCAGCCATATTCGTGAACAAGCGCAGCAGTTGACCTCGCAATCAGATAGCAGTACGGAACGCGCTCGCCGTAACGTAGATGATATTAATCAACAGCAACAAGAAGTCACTATGGTAGCCACGGCGGTTACTGAACTGGCCTCCGCCACGCAAGAGATTGCTTCTCACGCGGAGCACACGGCCAGTACAGCGCAAGCGTCGACGGAGAGTACCGATAACGGGCGTGCGGTGGTTGAAAATACCAAAACATCGATCACACGCTTATCGGATGAACTCAAGCAGGCGAGCACCATCGTTGCCGAGTTGGACAAACACTCGCAAGAGATTTCAACCGTATTATCGACCATTCAAGGTATTGCCGAGCAAACCAATCTGTTGGCATTGAATGCGGCGATCGAGGCGGCACGTGCGGGTGAACAAGGTCGCGGTTTTGCGGTGGTAGCCGACGAAGTTCGTATCTTATCGCAACGTACACACGCGTCCACAGAAGAAATTAAATCAACGATCGAGACCTTGCAAACCACAACTGCTAGCGCTGTGTCGACCATGGAAAGCAGTTCATCCCTGGCGGGCGATTCGGTTGCTGATGTTGATAAAGCTACTGCGGCGCTGAGTGAAATTGATGCGGCGGTAAATCAGATAAGTGATATGGCGACGCAAATTGCCACGGCAGCGGAAGAGCAGACTCATGTCACGAGTGAAATCACACAGAATATTACCTCAATCAAGGACGTGTCTGAGCACTTAGTACACAGCGCTAACGATACCTCACAAGAGGCGGATAATCTGCGTCATCAAGCCACCAAACTGAACGACAAAGTCTCGACCTACAAGCTGTAGGTTCGATGATTTATTGGTGTTAAGCTAATCACGTAGGCCAGCGTTCACCTTGGTACCAACATGGTGAACGCTTTTTTTTGAAAAAAATGCAAAAAACAGGGAACTTCTGAGACAGTAGTCAGTCACAAAGGGTACTGAAGCAATTAAAAAAGGTTTTATGTTAACCCTACTGCGACATTTTCGTACATCTTTTATCTTCTTTCTACTCGGCATCGGTTGCCTGCTCGCTTTCAACCTTTCCACACCACAAATAGCTGCAAACAGTTCGATACAAGAGCTATTCGCCTTCATTCCTCTTGCATGGTTGTTTTTAGGCATGAGTGCTGTCACCTTCTTCTTGAATATGGTGCAGACGATGCTGGGGATTAAACGCCAACACATTGACTGTTAATGCCATCGATTATTAATACCAAGGTCCAGAGGAAGCAAATGATACAGCGTAATGGCCGAGAGCTGGATATTGATATTGGTAATAAGCATTTTGCGATTCAGCGTCGTTATGAAGCCTTTGGTGCATTTAACGACCTGTTGATTGCGATCTGGTTTTTGATTGGAAGCTTCTTTTTTCTCAATGATGCATTGATAGAAAGCGGCACCTGGCTCTTTATCGTCGGGAGTGCGCAGCTTCTGCTCAAGCCGAGTATCAAATTAACAGGATTGGTGCACGTCTCACGCGTGCACCAACGTGTTCAAAAGCAAGGTGTTCAAAAGCAACATGTTCAAAATAACTGATGTTCATATGTGAATCACAGATATATTGAAGATGATAAAAAAGGCGGGTAAATGCTCCCGCCTTTTGTTTTTCTATGCGTTAGCCGAACACCTGTAGCTGAAGGGCAACAAAGAAGCCAATCGATATCCCGACGACTAATAACGTTGATAAACGGGTGCACGCTAAGCCAATGGCAACCACCGCTCCTAGCAAATAAGGGTTGGTAGTAGAGATAGCCAGTTTATCTTCGGGAAAGAAGACAATCGGCACCCACAGCGCGGTCAATACCGCCGGTGCTGAGTAGGTAAGCAGCCGTTGCAACCGAGGACCGATGCGCACAGGCACACTGCGTGCAAGCAGAAGGTAGCGCACGGAGAAGGTGATCAACGCCATGGCGACGATCATTAACCAATAGTTCATGATGTCATCCTCCTAGCGGGTAGCGATTCAGCGAGCAACCCCGACGCCATACCAATTCCGGTTGCCATAATCAGCGCATGGGGGATCTGGTAATAGGTGAGTAGCAACATGCTTAAACCGCTCGCTAAGGCGCACAGTAAAACGGGCCGTGTTTTTATACTGGGTACCGTGAGCGCGATGAATGTTGCCGCAATGGCAAAGTCGAGCCCAATAGCTTCCAATGCTTTAAGTTGTGACCCCGCCAAAATGCCCGCTAAGGTGGCAAGATTCCAACCGATGTAAAACGCCGCGCCGGTATAAAGGGCATAATGTTTAGAAAACCTATCGTGCTTGCGAGTATGTGCGGTTGAAAGTGCATACATTTCGTCAGTCAATAAGAAGCCAAGGGCGAGGCGCCACTTGAGAGGCAAAGGGGTAATGTACTGACGAAAGTGTGCGCCATATAACAGGTGGCGTGCGCTGATCACCAAAGTAGAGCCCAACACGGCGGGTAGGCCAGCCGCACTGCCGACCATCATGGTGCCGGACAACTGCACTGCACCCGCGAAAACGAGTAATGACATCGCCTGTGTTTGCAAGGCACTAAAGCCCATTTGCAGCCCTAATGAACCACATAAAATTCCCCACGGGAGAACGGCGAGGCAAAGCGGACTAACATCGCCTAATGCGCGCCATAGCGATGCTTTGGGAGCATGCAGCTCTTGTGCAGCGTTATGCATAGGTCACCTTCTTGTTGTGTTTTTCGTCTAGTCTAACCGACCCAATGATAATGATGGTTAGGTTTTTTGGCGACGAGCCCCTCTTTTTGCAATTGAGTAAAAAGATTATCGACAGTGTCTTGGCTTAGCGCATACTCAGTGCTTACCGCTTTTTTACTACAGCGTATCGTTTTGGCAGCAAGTGCGGTTTTTATATCGGTGTAGGGGAACCCAAGCGTCTCATCGTTAGGCGTTTCAGGCAAGGAGGTTGCCTGGCCTGAGGTCGTCTGGGTCTCGCTCGATGTTGCAGGTGCAGTCGCGTTTAAAGGATCGCTGTGTGGGTGATGGTACCAGTGGCGAAAGCGTTGTTCCTCACCGATGACGCCAACAAAAAAAGCCGCGAATAAATCTAATAATACGGAAAGAAATATCACCAGCCAAGATTGGGCCTGATCCGTGCTCACCCCTAAGGTATTGGCGAGATTACTGATGAGTCCTAAAACGGAGCCTTGAGCCACCGCCGGTAAACTGTCACGCGTTAATGCCAGTTGTTGTTGTTCTTTGCGCAACTGGGTGTTTTCCTGTTGTAGCCGTGCCACACCCGTCGCAATTCTATCTAGTTCAATATACCGTTCAGCGGCCTCGTTATTCAGTGCAATTTGCTGCTCAATTGCTTCAATTTGGCGGTCATAAGCCGCGACCTTGGCTTGGCCTTGTTGCTGCTCACTCTGTGCTGCATTCGTGGCACTGTTAATGCCGCCGATGCTACCGCCAATCGAGATTAGAGCCAAAATGAGATAAAAACCGAGTGCCGAGGCGGCGCCAGTATAGTTACCGTGGGCACGACGTTCGCCAAACTCATACCACGCATAAAACTTACCTGCTTCAAAAATGACAGCAAGCGCGCCAAACAACCACTGCATTAACGGGTTGTCATCAAGCGAGAGAAATAAAAGGAGCGAGAAAATCGTTGAGGCCACAATCGCGGCACTGGTAAAGCTGTAAACACTCACTATCGAAAAGCGGCCCTTTGGGAAACGATAGGTATCTCGAGGGAAAGGCCCGGCAACTGGATTCATGCTGTCTTTTTATCCTGACGAAATGAAGAAGTCGCAAAGCCTAGCGCAGATCGTGGCGTTTGTGTGTTAGTCAGGTGTGAAAATTCGAATGAACGCCTGATTCCTCACCAACCTGCGTTAAAAGGCATCGTCACTCAGTAAGGATCTGCCTATTCGTCACTATCACGGATTATCGAGCCGCACTATTTCCTCTCTATCGAGGAAAATGTCATAGTAAGCCTTTCATTAAGGCAAATGCTTATAGCTGAGGAATACAGGTATGGATCTTGATAATTTTTATGCTCAGTTGTCCGCGTTAGAAGCCGAGCTGTTGGCTGAGCTAGAGGTGGGTGAACAAAATGGGGCGGATAGTACGATCATATTAGATCAACAAAGTGTAGGCCGCTTGTCGCGAATCGATGCGATGCAGGGCCAACAGATGGCGATTGAACAAAAGCGGCGTCGAAAAGAACGCTTATTACAGGTTAGAGCAGCCATTAAGCGGATTGAAGACGAGGACTACGGATATTGTCTCGATTGTGACGAACCGATCAATCCGAAACGCCTCGAATTTGACCCTTGCGCACAACGTTGTGTGGTCTGTGAGGAGAAACAGGCATGAGTATTCGCGTCCTCAAGAAGAACGATTCGTTGAGCTACTTCCAAGTAATTTCAGCCATTAACGGGAATATATGTTAGCGCGATCCTATGCGATTCTAATAAAAAACCAATGGCCATTAATTGCCTTTGGTTTTTTTTCGATTTTCTTTGGCAATATTGGTCAGTCATTTTTTATTAGTTGGTATGGAAGCAGTATTAAAGACGCTCTGTTACTGAGTGATGCGACTTATGGTGGCATCTATGCGGTTGCGACTATGACCAGTAGTGTACTTGTAATTACCTTCGGTGGTGTCGTTGATCGTATTCGTGTCGATAAACTGTTGGTCTTTTTTTCGATATTACTTACGACAGCTTGTCTGTTGATGTATTCGGTAGACAGCATCATCGGGTTATTGATTGTCTTCTTTTTACTACGCTTTTGTGGTCAAGGTTTTTTACCTCATATTGCACAAGCAACCGTGATTAAGCGTGCTGAACAAGATAAAGGGAAAGCGATTAGCCTCGTCGGCAGCGGAGTTGCCCTCGGAGAAGTTGTTTTACCGTCTCTGCTAATTGCGCTTATCGCATTTTTAGGCTGGCGAGAAAGTTGGTTATTTATCGCTGCGGCTATCTTGATTATTTTTCTGCCTTTTATCTTATTTTTGGTAAAAAAAGCCGATCTTAAACAGCCTTACTCTGGCGCTAGTCATGCCAGTAACGCGAGTGATGCAAGCCGTAGGCATGTGATCAAAGATTGGCGCTTTTGGATGATTATACCTCTGGCGCTAATCACGCCTTTTCTTGTCACGGGGGTTTTTATTCAGCAAGATTTTATTTTAGACGCAAAGCATTGGGCCCCCAGTGTATTGGCGGGAAGTTTCGTATTCTATGGCGCTGTGCATTGGTTAAGTTCGGTTGTGTCTGGCAACCTCATTGATAAATATAGATCTAGAAATGTTCTCATCCTCATACCTATCCCGCTTATTCTTGGCTTGATAGTGATTGCTAACGTCCACCATCCGATTGCTGCACCTCTTTTTATGTGTTTATTTGGCTTGGCGATTGGGGCAACCAACCCGGTTATTAATACGTTATGGGCCGAAATGTATGGTGTCTCTCATATTGGTGCCATTCGCTCACTGGTAACTGGCATGATGATTCTTTCGACGGCGCTGGCACCTTGGATCTTCGGCGTCATGATCGATATCGGTTGGACCCTTGATGAGGTTGCTTATGCGCTTATCGGACTTATCTTTTCTTTTTCGCTATTGCTCGTACCAGTATATCCACGTATTTGAATATTCAGTGACAGAAAAGGAGAGTAATACCATGAATCAGTTAAACAAGTGCGAGTAAACATGGTGGCGGGATCAATTTTTTACCGATTTACGCTTTACGAGACGCGTGTGTCTGTCACTATCAATGGCATAGTAGCAAATATGATAAAAGGTTGATCGTTGTCAGCAAATGATTGAGTGAATGGGCAGCGATATTCAACAAAGAGGAGAGAAGGTTTGGAGCAACGGATCCTAGCATGCGTCGATGGCCCGCATTATTCAAAGCCAGTGGCAGCGTTGAGCATTTGGGCGGCAAGCCGTCTGTCTGTACCCTTAACACTACTCCATGTGCTAGATAAATCGTCTCGCCAGCCGGAGCCTGAACTATCCGGTAACTTAGCTGCAGGCAGTCGAGAGCAACTATTACAAGAATTGGTTGA
Source organism: Salinivibrio sp. AR640 (assembly GCF_001995405.1). Lineage (NCBI taxonomy): Bacteria > Pseudomonadati > Pseudomonadota > Gammaproteobacteria > Vibrionales > Vibrionaceae > Salinivibrio > Salinivibrio sp. AR640. The sequence continues at coordinate 39,195 of NZ_MUFD01000009.1, forward strand.
GCTAGATGGTCAGCGCGCTAAGCTCGAAATGAAGCATGGGAAAGTGCTACTTTCTGAGCTGGCAGACGACGCCAAAGCGAAGGGGTTGAATGATGTTAGCACCTTGCAACGTCATGGCAACCTGGTTGAAACCTTGCTTGAGCTGGAAGCGCAAACGCGTGTCTTGGTGCTGGGAAAATCTGGTGAAGTACATCAAAGTGATGCTAGAGCCATCGGTTCACAACTTGAAAGTGTCGTGCGTTCAATTAAGGCACACACGCTGATTGCTAATGGTGAGTTCTCGACACCTGACAGTTATTTGCTCGCATTTGACGGCAGTGACATCAGCGAAAAGCTGGTGGAGAAGGCGCTCGTCACCCCATTATTAGCGGGAATGACTTGTCACTTAGTGATGGTAGAAGATTCGCAAGAGAAATTGGCTGCTTTTAAACGGGCGGCTGAGCGATTGCAAGCGGCAGGCGTCAATGTTGTGCAAGCGCAACTCACGGGTGAAGTACACCGAGCAATCTTAGATTATCAAGCGTCAAATCAAGTGGATATGATTGTGATGGGGGCGTACGGGCATTCAAAACTACGTCAGTTCTTTGTCGGAAGTAACACCACCAAGCTGCTGATTGAATCGACGGTACCCATGTTATTGATTCGCTGAGGGCTGGGCAGAAGCGAACCTTCGTCACTGACAGAAAAACAAAAACCCGCATCAAAGCGGGTTTTTTGATCTTGGCTGTATGGCTATTAGTACTTAAAGCGTGTCGTAAACATAAACTGGTCGCCATACCACTCGTTAACTCGGTATGCCGCGCCTAACGAGAACAGTTCGGTTGCGTGGAATCGACCGTAAGCAGAGCCAAACGTATCTTCTTCATCATCCACGGTGAGTAGACCGATTTCACCGCCCACTTCAACTTGTGGCCCCAACCATTGGCGAATACCAAGATTGATTTCTAAACCCACATCGCTGTTGAAGTTCTCTTTATTGACGCCGCGCGCAAGCAATTCACCGGTCAAGTCTGCCCAGTTATTGATCGGTGCATGAAAACCAATCCCTGCAGCGGTATCCCAATCTGAATCAAACTCGGTATCTGCTTCAACACGAATGTGCGCATTAGGGTGAATAGACATGCTAAATCCTGCACCATAGGTGAGGGGGCTAACACCGACACGTCCTTCCAAGTAATCGTAACTAAAATTACTCATGGTGGTGAGGTTGGCGTCTTCTTCATTGGCCACGGCGCTGAAAGAAGCCAACGCGACAATCGCGCTAGCTAAAAGAGATTTACGCATTATCAATTCCACTTGTTATTGGTGTTGAAATCATTCTATAAGACGATTGCGCGCTGAAACAAGCACATCCGCCCGTCATTTAGGCTTTTTTACGCATTTCTGACCCAATGCGTGGTTATGGCAATAAATTGGGACTATTCGCCGTCCATATTCCATTTGTTGCGGTTAATCGCCTCCACGACACGCGGGGTATCGAGTACGCTAGCCCAAGGGAACAAATTGGGTTCGTGAGCAACCACATAGCTGGTTAACTGATCGGTCACCACGCTCACTAAGATGTCTTTCTGCCACGGTTTTGCGAGATAATAGTGCAAACTGGCATGATTCACCGCTGATACTGTATCTTCCAGCCCTGCTTGACCCGTGAGCAAGACCTTGCGTGCCGAAGCGGTTTGAGGCTGATTAGCCAGCTCAATGAGAAAATCGACGCCTAATTCACCTGGCATAATGTGATCACACAAGATAAGTGCCAGTTGTGTTCCTTCCGTGGCCATATCGCGAATCACATCGCGTGCCTCGGAAACGGACTCGGCGGCTTCGACCTCAAAGTGATCGGTAAAACCTTGCAAATCGTCTATCACGCTATCGAGGACATCGCGTTCATCATCCACACATAAAATTAAATATTGGCTCATGCTTGTGGCTCCTTATTGGCAGAGGCGGGGAGTGCTATGGGCAAGGAGACTGTCATCGTGGTGCCGTTCCCGAGTTGGGAGCGGACCTGAATATCGCCCCCTTGCTGATGAACAATGGTTTCACACATGGTCAGGCCAATACCCAAACCAAAATGCCCCTCGCGCTTGGTGGTGTAGTTTAACGCGAACATTTTTTCTTGCTGTTCTTGCGTCATTCCTATCCCCGTATCCGTCACCGATACTTGAATCATGCCAGATGCTTGGTCGTTAAGGGTTTTAACTGTCACGGTAAGTGTGCCCGGCTCTGGCATCGCATCCAGTGCGTTGGCAATAAGGTTGGTCCAAACCTGTGCCAAAGCTGATGGCTGAGTGATAATGTCAGGCACCCAGTCATAGTACTTTTCTAATTGGTGCGGTTTGAGTCGGTGTTCGAATAACGTCAGGGTGTCATCAATGCTTTCAATAATATGAGTACGCTGGCGCTGTTCGCTGTCTTGGCGCGCATAGGTGCGTAAGCTTTTGACGAGATCGGCGATCCGACCTGCACAGACATGATTAGAGCGTAATAGGCGACCACAACGGGCGTATTGCTTCCAAGTCGCCAATTCAGTGTCAAAATGTGATCCCAAACGTTGTTGCCAGTTGGTCACCGTATCTTGTTGATACAGGCCAATATTCACCAGGTCTTGTGCCGTGCGTTTATTCCCGGTCATTTCACTTAACGTACGTGTATGTGCTCGCGCGGTGGCGGTTGATAGCGGGGTACTGTCGCGGTTGTTTTGCAAAAGGGTAAGGGCTTGTTCGCGGCTGGCAGCATCAAGGGGCGTTTTTGCGACGTGCTCTAAAGCGTCGGCAAGTGCGTCGCTATTGCGTAAAATCGCGGAAACAGGGTTATTGAGCTCATGTGCGACACCGGCGACCAGCTGGCCCAGGAGCGCCATTTTTTCTTTTTCTAACAACTGGCGATTGGCCTCATCCAGCGAAGCGAGTGTTTGCTGTAGCTGGATTTCGGTATCAATGCTGCGCTTTAAGCGTTGGTTAAAATGCAATAGTAGGTATTGAATAAACAGGGGTAACAGCTCTGAGCGGCTGGTCATTATTTTGCTAAATAGCGTATGGTCGATTTTGATCACCCGGGTGCGAGTGAGTGTGCGCCCAGTCGAGAAAGAGACCTCGCCAGTGACAAACGACATGCTACCAATCAAACTGCCGGCAGAGAGGGTAGAGACATGGTGCACTTGCCCTTTATCATCGGTTTTATAGAGCCCAACGTCGCCTTCGGCAATAAACCATAAAAAGGCGTTGTCTTGGTTTTCTTTCGTGAGTACATGGTTGGCGCTGTAGGTTCGGCAGGCACGGCTTTCGTCATTGCCGTCAAAAAAGGCATAAAGGCCAGCAATCACTCGGTCGGCAATGTCTGCTTTATTGCTTTCGGCTGGCGCGAGCAATTGTGACTGAAATTGGTTAATCTCACGTTCGACTTGCGCATCCAGTAAGGTGCGATGATCCAGCACTTCGCTATAACGCAATAGATCGTGTTGGCAATGCCGCAAGACATAGGTTGTGAGTTCTTTCTCTGCGACCCGCCGTAATTCATCTGCTCGCCACGGCTTGTGCATGCAATAATTTAACCGGCCCTCATTGACTGCCTGCAAAATGACATCGTACTGCGGCGCTTCGCTGAGCAAAATAGTACGCGCCCCTTTACTGGCGGCATGGTTGTCAACGTTGACTAATAAATCAATGCCATCATTGTTCCCAGGCGCGTTATGACAAATCAATAACGCCACCTGTTGCTCGTTCGCTTTCAAATCATTTAACAACGCATAGGCATCGTCAGGGGTATCAGTACTGCATAGATCAAAGACATCGCGAAACGGCGCGAGGTCGTGAGAGAGCTTTTCCACCGCGAGAGGGTCTTGGTCGATGCACAATATCACATAAGGGTTCATACACTCTGCCGATTTGTCGCGAATTCGCTTTGATTATAGGCATTTATTCGCTTCAATGATGCGAAATAGTCGACATTCATGAACATATCCTGCTAAACCTCGCAACCTTAATGCGCGCGCCCATCGTGACCTATTCGATGGATAGACACATGATGCTTGCTAACTTAAACCTGTATCTCAATCTATCAGTATATTATCGTCAGCGTCCATTTTTGGTTACACTAATGGTTTTCGTGTCCTTGGAGCAAAAAAGACATGTTTTTAGGAAAGTATGGCGCCATTGCCGGCGGCCTTGCGGTGGTTGCATGTTGGCCATTTGCAACGGGTCAAATTGCTCACTCAATGTATGAGCGTGAAGTGGATCAACGCACAACCGCAGATTTTACGCTCGAGGAACAGAGCTATGAGCGAGGCTACTTAAGCTCACAAGCGGTTACGCGTGTCCAGTTTAAGGGCGAGAGTAAAGTGTTATTGGAGCAGTCAGGGTTACCGGTTGCCTACGAGATCACATCAGAGATATCTCACGGTGTATTGGGGGTCTCGTCGAGCAATACCTTGGTAATGACCCCAGAGCTACAACAAATTACTCAAAAGGTATGGCCAGGTAATCCGACACCGGTTCGCTTAGACCTTGATACGCTGCTGACCGGCGCCTCTGACTATCATCTGACGGTGGCGCCTTTCTCGCTTTCGGAGTCAAACAGTAATCTAACCGCAAGTGAACTGAGTGTTAAAGGCGAGATTGACCGCAAAGGACGCGGTAAAGCAACCTTCTCACTGCCTGCTCTCGCCTTTAATGATGATAATGGCCAGCAGTTGAAAGTTGATACCATCACAGGGAGCGGCCAAGGTTATCTGCAAGAGGGATTATGGATTGGTAATCAGTCGCTCTCGATTGAGCAAGCGCAGCTAGATAACGGCAATGGTCAATCGGTCCAGCTTGCTCAGGTTGAGCTTGAAATTGGCAATGAGCTGGTTGAATCGGCGTCAGCGCGGTCGCTGAATAATACCAATCAACTCACCGTTGGCGAGATAACGTTGCCAGATCAAACCCGTTGGCGCAACTTGGTGGTAGCGTTAGATGCTAACCACCTTGATTATACGGCTATGTCTCAGATCGCATTGCTATCGTCACAGTGGCAAGAGGGCCAGGCGCCGGGAAGTGCGTCTGCGATGGAACAAGCCGTTGTGGATTTGTTGCAGTCGGGGTTATCGGTTAATTTGTCGCCGGCAAGCCTGACGCTTCCAGAAGGGGACGTTAGCGTTGATATGCGCCTTGAGCTAAGCGGTGGCGACGCCACGGGTGAGTTTGGCCTGAATCAGCTGGTGAGTCAGTTGTCTGGCAATCTAGATGTGGCGGTACCAAACGTGTTGCTTTCACGGTCGCCATGGCGAGAAAAAGTCAGTAACTTATCCAGTGCGGGGTTCGTCACGCAGTCGGAAAAAACAACCACGCTTACCGCCCGGATTGAAGGTAATCAAGTGGTTGGATCGAGCGGCAATACGGTACCTTTAATGCAGTTTGTTATGTACCTGCTGTAGCCAACGGCTGTTATCGTTAACGTGTAATAGCTTGATGTGTTGACAGCTTGACGTGTCAATAACGCATTACGTGCGCGTCATGGCTTCCAAGTGGTAACGGGGATTGAATTTGCCGTTACCTTTGTTCTCTTAACCGCAAGAATTTAGAATGATGCAGTCTTTGCCCCAGCTTAAGGCCAAAAAATATAGAACCGTAAGAGAAGACACCGTCATTGGTCTGCGAGCCGTGGCATTCATGAAACACGGAACGACCACCCAGGTACAAATTAAAACCCCGGTGGGGCAAACGTATCGCTCTGACTGTACCTTTATCGGTTTTGATGGCGAAAAACGGTTGTTCTTTTCTCTGCCCACGGAAAACCTCAATCAGGTTAATCAATTTTTTATTGAAGGTTATCGCCTCGCCGTGGATGCCGTTTCTGATGAGGGTGAAGGCGCGAAAGTACGGTTTGCATCCAAAATTTCCACCGTACTCAAAGCGCCCGTTAATTTGGTGGTGGTTGAGTTACCACAGCAAGCCAAATTGATTCAACAGCGCAAAGATAATCGTTATGAATTAAATGTGAAAGGTGAAGTTCCTCTAGGTAGTCGTCGTTTGTCGGTCAATCTTACCGATATTTCTGCAGGTGGCTGTGGGTTTAGTTTTGATGCTATTGCGCCCGTTTTTGAAAAGCACCATCAAATCGCGATACAAATCCAAGCGCCCGATAGCGACGATTGCTTTGTATTAAGCGGGCAAGTGGAAAACCGTCAGCAAAAATGGGGAATGCAACGCTACGGCGTATCGTTTGACCGCGGTGGCCTTAAACACTGCGAAGCCTTGATTAAACGACTTGTTTACGATGGCTCGCACTACATCTTTAATCCTCATACTGAAGACGCTAAGTGACAACGTCACATACATTGATCGTTTCTATTGACGATTAGACCTGACTAGCTGTTTGACGTAGCTGAAGTGACATAGACGACTTTGGCACAAATGCCATTCTGGTGAAAAAACTGAAGCCAGCGGCTTTGATGAGGCTGCAACACATCTCCTGGGCCTTTCACTTCCACCCATTGGTAGGCATCGCCTCGATACATAAACAAATCGGGATGACCGCGTCGATTATGGCGTCGATCGAACAAAATGCGCTTAAAACACGCGCTGAGCTGTGTGTCGCTGAGGGCGTGTAAGGCGGCGTCAAGCAGCGGCCATTCAATCACAGACCAGTTGACCCAATCATTACTGAGCCCCTGTTTTTGTTGATAGTGTTGTGCTATCCAATCGCGTGCTTGATCAATGTTTGCTAAGCGCGCATGAATTTGGGGCTGTCTTTTGGTGACAAAGTCGTCGCTATACAGGTCGCGCGGGCCACGTTGAAATGGATTCACAAAGGCGCCACTGATGGGTAAAAACAGAATGTCCCAAAAAAAGAGTCCGAACAGCGCATTCAGCAAACTGTTTTCGCTATACCATACTTGCCAGCCTCGGCATCGATAATACGCCGCAACGTCCCATTCCACCCGATGTTCAAGGGGGAGTGTCAATGTCTCACTATCCACAATGGCAGGATTGACTGAGTTTGTCGGCACCAAACGGGCATGCTCTCTGAGGGGCTTTTGTTTGGCGATACGACAGGCGACGTCATATTCTTCCTCATCGTGAGGCGCGTCGAGCATGGCCGCAATGATGCGTGATGCGTCATCAATATAACCTTGTTTAATCAACATGCGAGCTTGTCGCTCCCGGCTTGGCGGTTGCGTGGTGGTTTGGTAAAGCAATGTGGCACAAGGGAAGTCATCGTGGCGCTCAAACTCACGTGCAATACGATTAACTAACCGTTGCCGTTTGCGCTCAAGTGGCGGCCACTCAAACGGCTGAGGAAGGTGCGATTGTAGCGCAAGAATCGACGCTGGGCGCTTGGCTTTTTTTGCTTGCCAAACCGTGTCGGTAAGCGCAGACAAGTGCAGCCAATCATCAATGTGTTGGCGGTGTTGAAATAAACGCTCAGACTGACTCACAGGATACGATTCAAATTGCTGAATACCGAGCTCGGCGACGACAAATTGGCTCAAATCTTGGCGTGAATTACCAAAATACAATAATAATAAGACGGGGAGTAGGTCCGGTTGGTGGCAGACGACTAGCGCGTAGGGACTGATGAGCGGATCGTCATAGGTGTCAGTGATCGCTGTTTGCCACTGTGCCTTACTCGCACTTTTCGCTAAGGCCACCGCTGGAAACGCATCGATCAATTGTGCCTTACTCAGTAGGTTAAATAAGACGTCAGCGGGGGCAGTATCGGTGATGCTGACAAATCCGTTATCAGCCAAGTTGTGGAGCAGTGGCCAGGTGTCTCCGAGCTCGGGATAGGTCAGTTTGTCGGCTAAGAAGTAATCATGGCGGCGCATCAATAAACGGACCAGCAAACATTGGGCTTTGAAGCTAAGCTGTTGAAAGCAGGTAAGCCAAGCCCGTTCTTTGCCTGTGAGCAGATCCCAGTCACGTTCAGACACTAAACCGATCAAGCTTTGAAAGTTATGATGGTAATAATAGGGACTGAGAGGGTCTGGCTGTGTCATTCTTTTTCCTTATCTTTTATCAGGACAGGTGCATTCAGGAGCCGCCGAATGAAACGGAGTATCGCTGTACTATTGTCAGTATTTAGTTGGTGGGTGTCGAGTTATGCCTTAGCACAGGGTGACGATACGTTTTCAACGGAGCAAGGGATCGCAGGGATCGCCTGTGTGATTACCGATCCTGCTGGGCGACTACTGTTGATAAAAGATAGAGTCACCGGGCGATATGGTTTACCCGGTGGACGAGTGAATTTGACTGAATCACCGACCCGAGCCCTGGCGCGTGAAGTGTTTGAAGAAACGGCTCTTCGCGTCAACGTGGGGAAGGTCGCTCACAAAGATAAACGTGGGGTATTGTTTGCTTGCCAAAGCCAAACGCCGCTACCGGTTGTCTCGAACGCCAATGGCACAGGCGTGTTGCCGGTTTGGCAGGCACTGCACTTTGGATCTGAAATCGATAAAGCCTTGTTAATACCGCCTGCACAGGCAGGCGACTATCGCTATCGATTTAAAGATCGCGGGGAATTGCTATGGTCTCTGGCGGCAAAAACGCCTAGCAGTGATGTCGCTGCTTTAGCGGATTTTAGTGCCCTAGCGCCTGCCTTTTACGTAAGTCAGTATGGCCTCGTCTCGGGCCTACAAACGGCGGTCGCGCACTTGGGCGATGTCGAGAGCGCGATGACTATACGCTTATTCAGACTGATCAACATTTTAGGAGAAATTGCATTTTACGTTGCCTTGGTACCACTATTTCTTATTTTTCGTGGCCATAAATCGGCGCTGTCGCTGCTTTTTCTTTTGATCAGTGCGGCGACTGTCTCTATCACGTTAAAAACAGGATTTGCGATGCCAAGACCGTTTTACCTATGGCCTGACTTGCAAATCGGTAAGGCAAGTGGCTTTACGGTGCCAAGCGGTCACACCTTATTAGCGGCAGCCGTTGTCACCGCCTGGTACCTAAAGCGTCGTGATACGCATAGAAAGGCATATGGGTCGTTAGTGCTTGCTTTGGCGGTGATGATTTTGATGGGGCTCAACCGCATGTATTTGGGCGTTCACTTTGCTAGTGATGTGGTGATTGGCGCCTTATTGGGAAGCAGCCTAGCCTGGATAACCGTGAAAATAGATGCAGTGACCATAGGGAAAGATCGGCCGCTACTGACCACCGGCCGGCTATGGCTATTGGTCTGTGTGTTGTTAGCATTATTGGCGTTAGCATTAAAGTTACCCGATCTGCTCTACTTAGCCGCATTAAGCGCTGGGATATATACCGGTCAGATCTGGCACAAGCTTTTCCCCAGTCATAAACCGGCTGCGAGCATGATGGGAAAACTATTGACCTTGGCCTGGATTTTCTTGGGGGTCGCTGGGCTGCTTCTGGCCGCTTGGGGCGTGGTGCAGGTGACGGGAATGAGTTGGATTGTATTGATCGTTGTATCCATGGCAGCGTGGAGTTTAGGGCCTTGGGTTTTGATTGCGAGCCCAGAGCTTGCGAGATGGTCAAGCACTAGGCTCGGTTGGCAGGAATGGTGATAAGGGTTTAAGGATTGACTCGCGAAGGATTTACCCTGTGATCGCTTTGGCTGTGCCAAGAGTTAAGGTAAAGTAGGCGCATAACTAAAATTGCACCAGGCATGGTGATACTCGCACAGGAACCGCAATGATACCGGCAATACACCCACAGGCGGGCTTGTCGTCCGCCGTCGTTGATTTTCTTACCGCTTTGCAAGACGCGGGTTTTCAGGGCGATATCGAATCGACCTACGCAAGCCGTCTGGCGGTAGCGACGGATAACAGTGTGTACCAAGCACTGCCTCAAGCCGTTCTTTTCCCATCGTCGGTTGATGATCTGCGCATCATTGGTGAGACCGTTCAAGCCCCACCTTTCAGTGACATTAAGTTTTCGCCACGCGGCGGCGGCACAGGAACAAATGGTCAGTCACTGACCCAACATGTGGTGGTGGATATCTCCCGTCATATGAACCAGGTTTTAGAGGTCAACCCTGAACAAGGGTGGGTGCGTGTTCAAGCCGGGGTGATCAAAGATCAGCTCAATGATGTGTTGCGTCCGTATGGCTACTTTTTCTCGCCGGATTTATCGACCAGTAATCGCGCCACGATCGGTGGGATGATCAATACCGATGCATCGGGGCAGGGGTCGTTACGTTACGGCAAAACATCGGATCATGTGCTGGGCTTAAAAGCTGTATTGATTGATGGCAGTGTGTTGGAGACCCAACCGCTTAAGCCGGAGCCGCTCAAGCAAGCGATGGCGCGAGGTGATTTAGCCGGACGTGCTCTGGAAACCGTGTCGTCCGTATGTCGCGAACATCGTGATCTGATCACTGACACCTTTCCGCCACTCAACCGATTTTTGACTGGGTATGATCTTAAACATGTTTACGATCAAACCGTAACGGAGTTCGATATTGGCCGTGTGCTCTGTGGCGCCGAGGGGTCTTTAGCCTTCATCGCCGAAGCCAAGCTCAATATTACGCCCATTCCAAGTGTACGCACCTTGGTAAATATTAAATATGACAGCTTCGATTCAGCGTTGCGTAATGCGCCCATGATGGTAGAAGCTAAGGCGCTTTCAGTTGAAACCATTGATGCTAAAGTCCTTGATTTAGCGCGTAATGATATTGTGTGGCATACCGTCAGTGATCTGCTGGAGGATGTGCCGGGAAAGGTCATGCACGGCATTAATATGGTCGAGTTTGCTGGCAATGATGCCGATGATATTGAGGCACAAATTACGACCCTGTGTGAGCAACTCGATCGCTTGATAGCGAAACAGCAAAAAGGCGTGATTGGTTATCAGATCTGCCGTGATCTGGCGTCGATTAATAAAATCTATGCCATGCGCAAAAAATCGGTTGGATTACTGGGCGCGACGAAAGGCAAGGCCAAACCTGTTGCCTTCACCGAAGACACCTGTGTGCCACCAGAAAACTTGGCGGACTTTATCAGTGAGTTCCGCGCATTACTCGATAGCCATCATCTGCACTATGGCATGTTTGGCCATGTTGATGCAGGGGTATTGCATGTGCGCCCCGCGCTTGACTTGTGCGATCCCGAACAAGAGCGGGTGATGAAAACCATTTCTGATCAGGTCGTAGCACTGGTGGCGAAATACGGCGGATTGATGTGGGGCGAACATGGTAAAGGCTATCGCTCTGAGTACGGTCCTGCCTTTTTTGGTGAGACTCTGTTCAGGCAATTGCGTCGGGTAAAAGCGGCCTTTGATCCGCAAAACCGGATGAATCCTGGAAAAATTTGTACCCCGATTCACAGCGACGATGCTTTGGTGCAGGTCGATGATACCAAGCGCGGTTTTTATGACCGCCAGATCCCGGTTGAGGTCAGAGATAGCTTTAAAGGCGCGATGGAATGCAATGGCAACGGGTTGTGCTTTAACTATGATACGTCGTCACCCATGTGTCCGTCGATGAAAGTCAGTTATGACCGTCGACACTCACCTAAAGGCCGGGCAGGGATTGTGCGCGAGTGGTTACGTTTGCTCGCGGAGCAGGGCGTTGATCCGTTGGATGTCGAGCAAGCACTCATGACGCAATCTCCCTCAGTCCGTGAAATGATGGCGAAATTCGGGCGTTACTTTACCCGCCAAAAAGAGGCGGATGACTTTAGCCATGAGGTCATGGAAGCGATGAGTGGCTGCCTGGCGTGTAAAGCGTGCGCCAGTCAGTGTCCGATTAAAGTCGATGTTCCCAGCTTTCGTTCCCGGTTTATGCAGTTGTACTACAGCCGTTATCCGCGTCCGATTAAAGATCATCTGGTCGCAAATATTGAAAGCTTGCTGCCATTAATGGCTAAAGCGCCTAGGTTAGTCAATGCCGCAACCCAACCCCAGTGGGCACAAGGGTTAACAGCCAAACTCATTGGTTACACCGATACACCCGCTTTATCGGTGCCGACATTGGCCCAGGCATTGGCAGGCGATCATGCCCTCAAATTTGATCTCGAGTGGCTACAAGCCTTGTCCACGCAAGAGCGTGAAAACTATGTGTTGATCGTGCAAGACCCGTTTACCAGTTTTTATGAAGCGCCACTGATTCACGACTTGATCAAGTTGGTCCGTCGACTGGGAAAAGTGCCGATGCTGATTCCCTTTAAGCCCAACGGTAAAGCACAACACGTAAAAGGTTTTCTACGACGTTTTGCCCAAACCGCGCGTAATACCGCTGGCTTTTTAAATCAGCTAGCGGCGCTGAATATTCCGATGGTGGGTGTCGATCCTGCTTTAGTGCTGTGTTACCGCGATGAATATCAAGAGGCGCTGGGCCGTTATCGTGGTGATTTTAACGTCCTACTGAGCCATGAGTGGTTAACGAATGTGGTGCCTAGCCTACCAGCAAAGGCTGAGCATACGTCCGAGCCTTGGTACTTATTTGGTCATTGCACAGAAAAAACGCAGTTACCTCATGCAGAGCAACAGTGGGTTGATTTATTCGCCCATTTTGGCGCAGAGCTTAAACCCGTCTCTGTAGGATGCTGTGGCATGGCGGGTACCTATGGCCATGAAGCCGATAAGCGCGATACCTCAGAAGCCATCTATGATTTAAGTTGGTCACCTAAACTGGCTGACTTACCCAAAGAGCGGGTTGTCGCAACTGGGTATTCGTGCCGTAGCCAAGTGAAGCGATTTAGTGAGACACCGCTGTTGCATCCACTGCAGGTATTATTGCGACTTGCGCATACGCGCACTGATCTTGCGTGCTCTGGCAACGTATAAATTAAAGGATTGCACCTGTGGTTATTTCGCGTACAGTAAAATAAAGAGCTAAAAGCTAAGGCAAACAAATGCTTAAAACAGTTGTTATTATCTTGCTAGTTTTACTCGGTATTACCGCTGCGCAATACTTGGAAGAGAGCACGCAGAAAAAAATTGCTTGGGTCATTGGGGCCATTGCATGCGTGCTGGCATTGGGCGTCATCGTTATGGAGCTTATCCGTTAGCCAAGGCCGTAATCACCATCGCTTATATTGGCCTAACGCCGACACGTTATCGTAAACGCCCCATTGTTGGGGCGTTTTGCTTTCTATTTTCTGTTCTTTGTCTTTTGTCCTTGAGCCTTGAGCCGTATAGTGACGTTTGACTACAAATCTTAAGTCCGTTTATCTCGACGCTTGGCGTTGGAACCCGCTTGTTTATGTGTCTTCGGTTTGTGCCTGTTAGGCTGGCGGATATCGGGCTGCTTTGGATGCTTAGTGGCAAAGCGCTGAGTGCCGTGACGCCCTGAGCGACGCTGGCGACCTGTTGTCGCTGCGCTATCTTCTGTGGGGACTAAGCATTTCGGGCCGTTACCAATTAAATGTTTTTTACCCATCGAGACCAACGCCTCACGGATCAGTGGCCAGTTCGCCGGATCGTGATAACGCAATAAGGCTTTATGTAAGCGACGTTGGCGCTCTCCTTTAGCGACGGTCAGTGCTTCGCGTTTTTTATAACGTACCTTTTTGAGTGGATTGGTCTCTGAGTGATACATCGCTGTGGCGTTACACATTGGCGATGGGTAAAAGTTTTGCACTTGGTCGCACTCAAAGTCATTCTCTTTCAGCCAGCACGCCAGATGCACCATATCCTCGTCGGTACAGCCAGGATGAGCGGCAATAAAGTAGGGGATTAAATACTGCTTTTTCCCCGCTTCTTTACTGTATTTCTCAAACAAGGCTTTAAATCGATCGTACGCCCCCATGCCAGGCTTCATCATCAGATCGAGGGTGTTTTTCTCAGTGTGCTCGGGCGCGATTTTGAGGTATCCACCGACATGATGCGTGACCAGCTCTTTGACATATTCTGGAGATTCGATCGCGAGGTCGTAACGCACGCCTGATGCGATCAGCACCTTCTTAATCCCTTCGACTTGACGGGCTTTACGATAGAGATCGATGGTATGACGGTGATCGGTATTGAGCTTGTCACAAATTTTTGGGAAAACGCAGGACGGGCGACGACAGTTTCGCTCAGCTTTCGGATCGGCACAGCCTAAGCGATACATGTTGGCTGTCGGTCCACCTAAATCTGAAATGGTACCTGTAAAGCCGGGCACTTTATCGCGGATATCATTAAGCTCTTCAATGATCGACGCTTGCGAGCGATTTTGAATAATCCGGCCTTCATGCTCGGTAATTGAACAGAACGAACAGCCACCAAAACAGCCGCGCATGATATTCACCGACGTTTTAATCATATCGTAAGCCGGGATCTTAGCTTGGCCGTATTGCGGATGTGGCACGCGGGCGTAAGGTAAGCCAAAAACGTAATCCATTTCTTCTGTGGTCAGCGGCACCGGAGGGGGATTAATCCAAAGCAGTTGGTCACCATGCTGTTGCGCGAGCGCACGTGCAGAGTAGGGATTCGCCTCTAAATGCATCACTCGACTGGCATGCGCATATAAAATCCGGTCGTTTTTGAGTTTTTCAAACGAGGGTAAGCGAACAAAGGTGTTTTTGGCATCGTGGCGAGAAGGGCGAATACTAATCGGTTTCGCCGCGTCAGGTTCCGTTTTTTTGCTGGTCTCGCATTGGGTCTCAGTGGCATAAGGGTTAGGCATCGTCATTGCTTTACCCGGCTTATCGATGCGGGTTGAGTCTACTTCTGCCATTCCCTCAGGCGGTGACTTCATCATTACGGCTGTGCCCGCGATACGCGTCATATTGGCCAATGAATCTCCGCGTGACAAGCGGTGTGCAACGTCAATCAATGCACGTTCCGCGTTACCAAATAATAAGATATCGGCTTTTGCATCACACAACACAGAGCGACGAACTTTGTCTGACCAATAATCGTAGTGAGCCAGGCGGCGTAAACTTGCTTCAATGCCTCCGAGCACGATGGGTGTCTGTTTGTAAGCTTCTCGACAACGTTGAGAATACACCAAGACAGCACGATCAGGTCTTTTACCCCCCTCATTATTCGGGGTGTAAGCATCATCATGGCGCAGTTTACGATCCGCTGTGTAGCGATTGATCATCGAGTCCATGTTACCCGCGGTGACACCAAAAAACAGGTTAGGCTCACCGAGTGCCATAAAGTCTTCTTTAGTGTGCCAATTGGGTTGCGAAATGATCCCGACTCGAAAGCCTTGTGCTTCTAAGGTGCGTCCAATCACGGCCATACCAAAACTGGGGTGATCGACATAGGCATCGCCCGTGACAATGATGATGTCACAGCTGTCCCAACCAAGAATATCCATCTCTTCTCGGCTGGTTGGCAAAAAAGGCGCAGGCCCGAAGCAAGCAGCCCAGTAGGGGGTATAGTCGTATATAGCAGTCGGTGTCACGTCTTTGTCTCTTGGTCTGCCGCGCGTGTGAGCAAATGATTTGCAGTCATGCGCCAAAGCGGGCGATTAATTGGCCAGCGATTTTAGCGATATTCCTGCATAGAGTATAGGGGCAATATGTGATGTTCGGCATTGTGACGCACTAATAGCTGACAATGAAACTAACTTAACGTGAATCTATTTTATTACGCACATTGCCGTTGCTAGTATAGGGTCATCTGACTAAACGGTGAGGTTGTCATGATTGAGCTTGGCTCATCACGTTATCGGCTGACGGCATTTGCACTTGCGTTCGGCTCTTTTCTGATTTTTTGTAACCTTTACTTGTTCCAACCGATGTTGCCTGTGTTTGCGGCCAGTGATGGGATCAGTGAAACGCGTGCGAACTGGTTGCTTGCGGCGGCAACGCTAGGATTATCTTTTTCCTTGGTGCCTTGGGCGGTGCTCTCTGAACGTATTGGGCGTCGGCCTGTGATGCTGACCAGCTTATGGATGCTGCCGCTTGTTGGGCTTGCGATGGCGAGTACCTCATCATTTTGGATGATTGTTCTGCTGCGCGCGTTGATGGGCTTGTCACTGGGTGGATTTGCGGCGGTGGCGGTCGCTTACATGGCCGAAGAGTTTTCTCCCAAGGCGTTAGCGATCGCCGTGGGCAGTTACATCAGTGCTAATTCACTGGGTGGCATTTCTGGTCGCGTTGCTGGTGGTATAATGACCGATTGGTGGGGCTGGCATGGTGCGGTCCTCGCCATGGCGGCCTTCACACTGGCGGGAGTGATGATCGTGACAAAATTGCTGCCTCGTCAACGCTATTTCTCCCCAGGTAGAACATCGTTGCTCACCCATTCACGTGGGGTCTTGTCGCATTTACGTACGCCAAGTTTGTGGATAGCCATGCTTATTGGTGGGGTAAACTTTGCATTGTTTGTTAATTTATTTTCGGTCACCGCCTTTCGACTTGTAGCGCCTCCTTATCAGTTACCGGTAAGCTTGGTGTCATCGGTATTTGTTTGTTATCTCGCCGGTACGGTGACATCACGGCTCAGTGGCCGGTGGGTGCTCAAGTATGGTGCAATCAGAGGCATGGCCTTTGGCACCTTGGTGGCGATGCTAGGCGTATTAGTGACATTAAGTCATGATATACCTTGGATAGTGATTGGGTTGTTGGTGGTTAGCGGTGGGGCTTTTTTCACTCACTCTTTAGCTTATGGGTGGGTGAGCCGCCAAGCTGCACAAGGCAAAGCAACCGCAACGGCTTTGTATTTGGTACATTATTATGTCGGTGGCAGTCTTGGCGGCTTTTATCTCATCGCGGCTTGGCAGCATTATGCATGGTTCGGCGTGGTCATTGCCGCATTAGCGTTGGGACTGGTTTTATTAGGTTTGGTGTTTGGGTTATCCCGGGTGGTGAGTCGAAGCCGCGCTCGCAAAATACACCAGCAAACGGCGGCCCCATGAGCACGGCCTCGTATCATACTGAGCCATGAGCTTGCCGTACGATGGGCTTATGGCATGAACGCCGTCGACTCACCGTGCGGCTGATTTAAAGTGATGCTTCGGTCGGCATATCAATGTTGTCGCGGCTCACTGAATTTCGTGCATCAACACTGGTTTGATGACCCGGTTGGTAGGCACGAACACAATTTCGTCCTTCGGCTTTGGCTTGGTAAAGCGCACTGTCCGCTCGTTCAATCAATGATGAGAGTGTGTCACCGGGTTGAAAGGTGGAGATACCAATCGACGCGGTCACCTTGAGCGGCGTTCGGCTTTCATCAATTGGCACATCCATACTTTCGACTTCTTCGAGTAATCGGTTAGCGATTTGTGCCGTGACCTCACCACTGCATTTAGGTAAGAATACGATAAACTCTTCGCCACCAAAACGACCAAAGATGTCAGATTTTCTTAGTCGCTCTTGCACTGTACGGGTAAACGACTGTAAAACAACGTCGCCAGCGTAATGGCCCCATTTGTCATTAATGCGTTTAAATTTATCCAAATCAAGTAACAACACAGAAAAGGGAGAATGTCGTTCCTCGCTCACGGCGAGTGCGCGCATTGCCAGTTGAAGCAGCATTCGGCGATTATAGATCCCAGTGAGCGGATCGAGTGTCGCCTGGCGATAAAGGCGCAAAATCATATGTAATTGCGAAAGCTGTGACCAGACCACCATGAAGGCAATCACTGTCTGTAACCAGTATGAGGCAATATTGTCGGGACTGGTCATGGTGCCACCGAACGAATCCACCCAGAGATGGCAAGCTAATGTAATTGTCATTAACGATAAACTTTCGCGCATGGTGAGCGGAAAGATAGTGAGCATGACTATCTGAATGATCGGCAATAGCGTGTAGCTATAGGAAAACGCGGTGTTCTCCGTAGGGAAATGAAGGGTGTGGCTGGCAGAGAAATAAAAGGCGTTGGTGGCAATCACCATCGCGACGAGACCGAGTTTAGCCGATTTTAGATTGTTAGCTCGACTCACTGCATAACCAATCGTTATCAGCACCCCACCTAATAGCAAGCGTTGCAATGAGAGTTGGGCGGCGGCGGTAGTGTCCGATAGGAATAGAAAATCAGCGACAGACCAAGCGATCGTGAGCCCAGCCCAAACGTAACACAGTACACATAAGCGACTGCGCAGATAGGTACTACGCGTGTTATTAAAACTGTTGGCGTGTTTTTTTGCACTCCAAAGTTCAAAAAATGATATTTGGAGCTTATAAATAATGTGCCCTAAGGTCTCACTCATCATTGCACCCATTGTCCTTTCCGTTTGTGCAAAGGTTCCCGCTGCTCGCGCCACTTTGTTATTATCGCGTCGTGCGGTCATGTTGTTTTTATCTGTCATAAAGGTTGGTATAAGTGTACAAACATGCCAGTTTATTGGCGGTTTTGAGTCTGTTTCGTGCATTCAATGTGATCGATGGCGCTTTTTAATGTAATCAGTTCAATAGTTGACTCTTTTTTAATGCTTTATGTAAGGTAATTTTTGTTATGTACGTGTTACTTGTTCCCGCGATCGTGTCTGCTGTTTTGGGGGCACAACTCGTGTTGTCGTTAGCCCTTTTGAAGGGCGATATTTGCCCCGGCCAGCGAGGGCGTTTTCATCATGCTTTTTGGGTGCCGACTTTTGCTTGGTTGATCTTGGTTCCATCTAGTTTTTTCGCCATCTTACCCTTCTTAACGTTAGGGATATTTGCGTTTCGATCAAAAACGGGCAAAACACGTCGGTCAGGTCCCATTCCTTTGTTGTATGTCGCAAATTTATTGGGCGTTGTTACATGGATTACCATACTGATGGCTGAGAGTAGGCTACTGGTTGTCGCCGGGGTATTACAGCTGGTGTTACTTGGTGCAAGCTTGGGGCATGGTCTATTAGTGCGTGCGCGTTCACGTTTGCAGGCTTTTGACACGTTATTACCACTGGCAAGTGTGATGGCGTTTATGGGACTGATGGTGTTTGTCGCAAGCGTGGCGGCGTTAAGTCATTCAGATATCGCACCTAGCCAGATTAATGCGTTTGTTGCCGGGGCTGGGTTTGGCTTGTTGGCTCTCGCTGCGCAAATTTGGCACTTAATAAAGCGAATTAAGCCCACATTGTGGCGTATAAATGCAGGTGTCTTGTTTATGTTTGCAGCCGTTACTTGTCTCAACTCAGTTGTCATGGGGTAAATGTAGCCTGCATGCCAAGATAGTGTTAAAAAATTGATCGTTTATAGTCTTGCCCACTACGCTTACAAGATAAGTGGGTTATAACGCCCCCTCGTTTATCGCGTAGGTAACATGTTTATCGCGCAGCTAACATATTTATCGCGCAGCTAGCATATTTATTGCGTAGGTAATATAGGGTAAGGATAGTAATAATGCCTCGGCGTGCATGGAGTATCATCATCATAACGGCGCTTATTGGTGTAGGGTTTGCGGCATTCACGGCGCATCTACTCTATCAAAAAGAGCAAGAAGCCATTCGTAAAGAGCTGCACAAGGATGTTAATAATGCGGCAATGGCGCTCGCGCGCGAGGTCAACCTGGGTCTTGAACTGCTTTATGCGGTTAAGAATCACTTCGATGCTGGGCATCGCTTAAACGCCCGCAATTTTCAGCCTCTAACCTCTGGGGTATTAAAGCGTCATCCTAGTTTCAAATCGATCGAGTGGGCCGATATTGTCATGCATCATCAACGCCGGCATTACACACAAGGTATGACAGCGGCTCAGCCTGATCGAACAAGCTTCAATATTGTTGAACTCAACGATCAGAGCCAGTTAGTAACCGCCTCTCGCCGTGATATGTATTTTCCCCTTAGATTTACCTCAGGTAACAATCAATCAGACGCTGTGATGGGTTATGATTTGGGCTCAACACCCATCACACGCCAGGCACTTAAAACTAGCTTTAATACTGGTGTACCAGTGGCTACGCCTGCTACGACCATGGAACGGGCGTATGGTGATGTACGTGGCTTTTTGCTCATTATGCCGATCCTCGTCGATCCCGAACAACTAGCAGGGGATGATACCCAGGATTTGCGTGGATTTTTAGTGGCAGTGATCGATGTAGAAACCCTGGTCAATCTTGCGATAAAAACCGTGATCAATGACGGTATCAATTACACCCTAATTGATACCACCGATCCTAATCATCGCCAAGTGTTGCATACCCATCGTGTTGAACTGGCACAAATGAAGGATTCGCTGGCACAACAGCCCGCTGAACCCATTTTATTTGCCGGACGAGAGTGGGAGTTGGTGGGCTATCCCACAGTCAGTTACATGCAACAAAGACAAAGCTGGGTGCCAATGTGGACGTTTTTGATTGGTAGTGGCATCTTTTTTGTGATTTGTTATCTGTTCTATCGCCTGCAGGCACGGGCGTACAGTGTTCAAGTCCAAGTCGAGCAAAAAACGCATGCGCTCAAAGATGCGAATAGCCGATTAGAATCAATGACCAAATGTGATGGGTTGACGGGGTTATATAACCGAACCCAATTTGAACAAGCATTAGAGCGCGAAATCCAGCGCGCGGTCCGTGATGAAACACCCCTGAGCTTAATGCTGGTCGAAATCCAGCACCTATCTAACTACAACAGCCAATACGGTCGGGTTGCGGGTGATCAGTTGATCCGCCAAGTGGCACAAGCCATTGATGAGATGCTTAAACGACCAGGCGATCTCGTCTGTCGTTACACGGGAAGTCAATTTATTGCGATATTGCCTCGCACTGAGGGTGCTTCGCGATTAGGTGAAGAATGCGTCACCGCGGTTAAACGGCTTCAGATACCTTTTGAGGACGAATCGGAGAGTCGGGTTGCCGTGTTTGTAGGCGGCGTCACCGTGACTGAGCAAAAAGAAATGACGGCTTCAAGACTATGCGCTTATGGCGAAATAGGCTTGACGCGAGCGAAGGCTGATGTCGATAAAGGTTGGCATTGGATGGTGGTGTCGTGAAAAAGCGAGCGGTAACAAGTACCGCTCTCTAGGATAACTCATCGGCTTTTACGTTCACGAGCCGGTCTTTAAGATCAGGAATCGATCTTTGAGATATAGAGTTAATATTTCTCGCCCTTGTTGAAGCGTGAATTTACCGCTGGGCTCTTAAGCAACGGATCATCTGTCGCCTTGGATGAGTTAACTGGGGTAAAAACTAAGGTGTGCGCATCATTACTGAGTAACAATGTGTTATTGCGCACGCTAGCGTCGCTCCATTGACCCAACACTTGGCTCATGGTTTGTTCTAACGCCATTGCGTTTTCCGCGCAAGCCATTCTCGTACTGGCCATACGATCGATCTTGAAGCGATTGTTGTCGAGTTCCGCCTTACCAAAGTAACGGTTACAGCCGGTATAGCCGTTGACTTCCATATCCTTATTGACGTTTAACGTTGGGGATCCTTCCGCACTGATAGCCTGTTGATCAATCATGGTCAGTTGCCATTGCTGAGCAACGCCAGAGGTTGTGACCTCGTTTTTAGCATTGTTCGCATCATTGCTACTGCTACAGGCGGTGACGCCAGCAGCAAGCATGACCGCCATCAATACGTGTCTCTTCATAATGACTCCTTAGTCACTAACGGTGGGTGTTAATTCAAGCGTAGTTAACTTAATAACAAATATGCCAATAAAAAATTGGCTTTATGTCAAGATAATGTCTTTTTTGGTGGGAGATAAAAAAAGTCCCCGGTAGAGGGGACAAGATATACCATCGCGTGTTTATTATTATTGAAATAACCTCACTAGGGAGGTGTCTTTTGCCAGCATAATTGCTAAGCAGGAGAGTGCTGCGGTCGATTTGGATATCAACTTTCGACTGTGATTCGAATGCGTCAACGATACGATACAATCTGCAAACGATATCAAACAAAAATGACAGTTTGATTTCATTGATATGATGGTGTTTGAGATAGAGAAAGGGGTGTGATCTTAAGCAAGTTTGCATCTGGCCTAAGGTAAATCGAATGGATGTTCACGATGCTTGACAAAAATGAACTGCCGAGATTAGGCAATCCGACGCCAGCGGATAAATCCACAGTCTCCGCGAGGTGTATTTTTGGCATATTAACGTTATGCTTCTATTTAATGACAACACTGATCTGATAGCGACTACAGTGTGTAAGTAAAAGAACGGCTTAAGGCATACCTAAAAAGGAATCCATCATGGCATTAAGCGATGCTGCAAAAAAAGTTCAGGAAGCTCTGCTCGCGCGTGGGATCGAAACCCCAATGACAACAGCATCAAAGATGTCTTCTGAAGAACGAAAAGAAAAAATCGAGTTTCACATGCGTGAAATTCTGCAGTCGATCGACTTGGATCTTACCGATGATAGTTTGGCAGAAACACCAGCGCGTATTGCCAAAATGTATGTCGATGAGATTTTTTCCGGACTCGATTACTCACAGTTTCCCAAAGTAACCATGATTGATAATAAAATGGGATGTGATGAGATGGTTCGGGTAAAAGATATTTCTGTGACTAGCACCTGTGAGCATCACCTTGTAACCATTGACGGTCGTGCGACTGTGGCGTATCTGCCCGACAATAAAGTGGTTGGCTTGTCTAAGATTAATCGCATTGTACGATTTTTTGCCCAGCGTCCGCAGGTCCAGGAGCGGTTGACTCGTCAAATTTTAGTCGCGTTACAAACGCTGCTAGAGACCGACAATGTCGCGGTGCGTATCGAAGCGACACACTATTGCGTCAAATCACGCGGGGTGATGGACGCGAACAGTGAAACGACCACAACGGCGTTAGGGGGCCAGTTTAAGAAAAATGCAGCGACACGCGCTGAGTTCTTGCACGGTATCCAATAATAAAAGCGCCAGATGGCGCTTTTATTCGCACTGCTTAAGCTTTTATTTGTACTGCTTGGCTTTTATCCGCGCTGCTTAGCTAGTATGTGAAGCGCTCAGCGATTATTCGAACTGCCTAGCGATGTCATGGAACTGGCGTACTTTATCGCGAAGTTGGCTGCTTGCCTCTGAGACATCATTTACTTCATTGAGGTTCTGCTGAGAAACGGACTCAATGCTATGTATGTCGCGACTAATGTCAGTAAATGTCTCTAGTTGCGCTTGCGCGGAATGATGCGTCTCATTCGTTCTTCCCACCACATCTTCGATGGCCGTCGCAACAGCATGTAAGCTTGAAATACTGTTAGACGTGGTATCAACACACTGCTGTGTTTGTTCATGGCTTTCATGGATCTGAGTTTGCCAATGTGCAATCGTGTTGTGCATCTCTTGTATTGACGCTTGAATTTGTTCGGTTGCACTTTGAGTGCGGCTGGAAAGTGCACGCACTTCATCGGCGACAACGGCGAACCCGCGACCCTGCTCACCGGCTCGTGCTGCTTCAATGGCCGCGTTTAACGCGAGCAAATTGGTTTGCTCAGCAATGCCACTGATTTCACTCATCGATTCGGTCACGCGTTCAGCGGTAGCCGATAGCTGTTGGGTTGCCGTGAGCGAGTGTTCAGATTGCTGGGAAAGCGCTTTTAATTGTTCCCCGGTCTGTTGTAACCAGGATTCAGTTTCTTGGCTCTGCTGCTGCACAGACTGAAGCAGTTCAACGCTTTGTTGCGCATTGTCAGATACCTTATTCGCCGATTCCGAGGCATGGTCAATATTGCTAGCAATCGACGAAATCTGATCGCTTTGCTTGTTAATCGCATCGGAGACGCGTTTCGACAAGGCGCTTAATTCGTCCGAAAACTGGTTCAACGACAGAGAAGCATCGAGCATACGACCCAGAATGGTGCGAATTCGGGCATTAAGTAGCTTAACCTTATAATCAACGACCGAACTTAGCCCTGTGCCCGAATAAATATAGCGACTAATACTGTCGTAGTCCGTTTGAAAGCGGCGGCTAAGCGTAGGCAGGGTAAAAAGCTCATCGCGAAAAATCATCCCCAGTATCAATGGCATCGCAATGGCGCCGGCAATATCCCATCCGGAAATCACGCGATCAAAGATCAGGGAAATGGGCGCGGCGGCTAAACCGATTGCCATTAAACCCCGTTTTACGCCTGTGGGCAGGTCTGCAATCGAAAAGTGTTTAAGCGATTTCCCTGCTTTTTCTGCCGCACAGAGCTTTTGGTAAACCTGTGCCGCGCGATGCTTCACGGCGGGATCAGGCTTAACACGTACGGACTGATAGCCCATGACTTGTCCCCGATCATAAATCGGCGTAACATACGCATCGACCCAATAATAATCACCGTTTTTACAGCGGTTTTTGACAATTCCCCGCCACGGTTGATTGGCCTTAAGGTTACGCCACATATCCGCGAACGCCGCTTTCGGCATATCGGCATGACGAATAATATTATGGGGTGCCCCCGTCAGCTCATTGTCTTCATAACCCGCAATACGAATGAATTCCGGATTACAATAAGTAATGACGCCGCGCTTATCAGTGGTCGAGACGAGGCGTTCATCGTCACCAAATACAACTTCATTATTACTCATAGGGTTTATCTTTTTGGTCACAGTTCATAAAAAACCTGGTTGGTTTTAGTGTAGCGGCTATGGCTTGTTATTAATTGTTTTGTTAATAAATTGTTTAAATATAAATGCCACTAACAAAAAAAGGGCCTAGCGGCCCTTTGTTTCATTTTTAAGACAGCGACGCTTAGTCTAAAACCTTTGCGATCGCAGTGCAAAGTGGCACCATGTTAGTGTGCGTCATACCCGCAACATTAAGCCGACCGGAACCGACAATGTAGACACCATGATCAGCCTTTAATGCATTCACTTGATCCTTATTCAGCCCTGAGAACGAGAACATACCGTTTTGTTGCTCAATAAAGCTAAAATCACGTGAGACGCCTTGCGCTTTGAGTGTTTTGACAAATTCCGTGCGCATGGCTTTAATGCGGTCTCGCATCGTGGCCAATTCTTGTAACCATTCAGCCTTGAGCGTTGGGTCATTCAGAATCGTCGTCACCACCGCTGCGCCATGGGCAGGTGGGTTAGAGTAAATCACTCGGGCGATACTTTTAACTTGGCTAAAGGCGGTGACCGCTTCTTGCTCTTGACGCCCGACCAGTGTGAAGGCACCAACGCGTTCGTTATATAAGCCAAAGTTTTTCGAGAATGAGCTTGCGATCAGCAGCTCTGGGCAGACGTTAGCGAAAATACGCAGACCGACTGCGTCTTCTTCTACGCCTTTGGCAAAGCCTTGATATGCAAAGTCAAACATAGGCAGTAAGCCTTTACGTTGGCAGAGATCTGCCAAGGTTTGCCATTCTTGCTCGGTAGGATCGATACCGGTTGGGTTATGACAGCAGCCGTGGAGTAGCACGACATCGCCCGCTGCCGCTTTCTCGAGATCAGCGACCATCGCTGAAAAATCTTTGTCATTTTTGGCCGGATCATAATAGCTGTATTCCGCGAGAGTTAAACCTGCCGCGGTAAACACGCCTTTATGGTTAGCCCAAGTTGGGTTACTGATCCAAATGGTGACATCGCCTAGGTGGCGTTTAATAAATTCACCTGCTAAGCGAAGGGCGCCGGTGCCGCCGGGAGAATGTGCGGTTTGTGCGCGTTTGTCTTTAATGACATCCGCATGCTCACCAAAAAGTAATTGCTGAACGGCAAGGCCATATTCGGCGGTGCCTGGAATGCTCAAATAAGATTTGGTGGTTTCTTTATCGAGTAGTAGTGCCTCGGCTTTTTTTACTGAGGTTAAAACGGGCGTTTCGCCGTGCTCGTTTTTATAGACCCCGACCCCGAGGTTAATCTTATCTTCACGTGGATCCGCTTTAAATTCTTCAGTTAGCCCTAGGATAGGATCAGCAGGTGCCGCAGAGATTTTCTCAAACATTGGTGTCGTCCATGGTTATGATGAATGAAAGCTAAATGCAAATAAAAGGCTGCAACCTGCAGCCTTTGGATAAGTGTATCTATTTAGAAACTGGCATTGCGTGGTGAGCGAGGGAATGGGATCACGTCACGAATGTTGCTCATTCCCGTCACGTATGAAACCAGACGTTCGAAGCCCAGACCGAAACCAGAGTGAGGGACAGTGCCATAACGGCGAAGATCGCGGTACCACCAGAAATCTTCTTTTTCTAGACCCATTTCTTCAAGGCGTTGGTCGAGCACATCTAGGCGCTCTTCACGCTGAGAGCCGCCGATGATTTCGCCGATACCTGGTGCGAGTACGTCCATCGCAGCAACGGTCTTACCGTCATCGTTCATACGCATATAGAATGCTTTAATGTCTTTCGGGTAGTTTTTTACCACAACCGGTGCATTAAAGTGCTCTTCTGCCAGGTAACGCTCATGCTCAGAGGCTAAATCAATGCCCCACTCAACGGGGAATTCAAAAGTTTGGCCGCTGTTTTGCAAAATAGTGACCGCATCGGTGTAATCCACTTGCGCAAAGTCGGCGTTGACGAATTTCTCCAAACGAGTCAGGACATCTTTATTGATCCGCTGTTCAAAGAACTGCATGTCATCTTTGCGCTCATCCAACACGGCCTTGAAAACATATTTTAACATGGCTTCTGCAAGCTCAGCAGAGTCATCAAGATCGGCAAACGCCACTTCTGGCTCAACCATCCAGAATTCAGCCAAGTGACGGCTAGTATTGGAGTTTTCTGCACGGAAGGTGGGACCAAACGTATACACTTTACTGAGTGCACAGGCGTAAGTTTCGGCATTTAACTGACCCGATACGGTCAAGAACGCTTCTTTGCCAAAAAAGTCTTGATCGTAATCGACTTCGCCTTGTTCGGTTTTTGGCACATTGGCCATGTCTAGGGTAGACACCCGGAACATTTCCCCCGCACCTTCACAATCCGACGCTGTGATCAGCGGTGCAGACATCCAGTAATAGCCTTGCTCATGGAAAAAGCGATGAATGGCTTGTGAGAGCGTATGACGTACACGTGCAACGGCACCAATTACGTTCGAACGTGGGCGGAGATGCGCCACTTCACGCAAGTACTCAATCGAATGGCGCGTTTTCGCCATTGGATACGTGTCTGGATCGTCAACCCAGCCAACGACCTTCACTGCCGTTGCCTGAAGCTCATAGGCTTGACCTTTTCCGGGCGATTCAACAACCTTACCCGTGACCTCAACGGAGCAGCCTGCGGTCAGGCGCAGAACGTCTTGCTGATAATTATCCAGCTCATTAGGGACCACGGCCTGAATAGGGTCAAAACAAGAACCATCATAAATGGCAAGAAAAGAAATACCGGCTTTGGAATCTCGGCGTGACCGGACCCATCCACGCACAGTCACTTCAGTGTCGACTGCCGCCTTGCCGCGCAGGACGTCTACTACAGGCGCGTATGTCATAATTCGCTTCTATCTCCGTTTAGGTAATGCGGCCAACGGGGTGTGACCGCATCAGTGATTTTGCAAGTTAGACTAGCAAGTTTACCTGTATCCTGTATAGCTTCAAGGTTTGAGCGTGTCTGAGAGCTGAAATTGGCCAATTAACCCTTCAAGTTGTTCAACCAGCTGCTCGAGATTTGCACTAATCGCTTTTACCTCATTAGCATTGGTTGCGGTATCGTTGGCGTGACTTTGAATACGACCCACTTGAGCGAGCAAGGCATCGGTCATTTGCGCCTGGTGATCACTTTGTTTGCTGATGTCATTGGCGTTGTCATTGACCGTTCTAACTTGGTCGGCGATATTACCCAAAGCGGTAGAAAGTTCCATCACGGTTTCTGCACGTTGATTAGCACTTTCACTGGTCGCTTCAACCGCTTGCGCAGAGGCTTCACTGCCTGCACACAAGTTTTCAATGATGGTTTGGATTTCACCAGTGGCATCATGGCTACGACTGGCAAGGTTGCGTACTTCGTCGGCAACCACCGCAAACCCTCGGCCTTGCTCTCCGGCTCGAGCGGCTTCAATGGCGGCATTCAACGCCAATAAGTTAGTTTGCTCGGCAATTTCCCGGATCACGCTGAGGATCGTCGTTACTTGCTGGCTTTGTTGATTAACATCCAATATTTGTGTGCGTACTTGGCCAATATCAGCCACCAACTTACGAATGTCATTGGCCGCGACATTCGCCAGATCACTGCCCTGATTGGCACTGCCTGCGGCAGATTCACTCAATTGCGCCGCTTCTTGAGTACGATTTTGAATGTCGTGTTGATGCTGCTGCACATCATCGATGGCTGAAGACATGTCATTGGTTTCGTGACGTTGGCTATCAGCTAATTGATCGGTATGGCTTGAGACACGGATCAGATTCATGGCCTCAGCAGACAGGGTTTCTGAGGTGCGCTGAACTTGTTGCAGGCTGGCAGCAAAGTTATCAAGCAACTGGTCGCAACTATTGCACAGTTCACCAATCTCGTCGTCACGGGTATTGTTGAGGCGCTCGGAAAGATTTTTGTCGTGGCTGGTGCGTTTCATAAAGGCAGAGACGCGCTTAAGCGGGGAGACTACCCAGCGGCGAATCACAGTGAGTGAGATTAAAAATCCAATCACAGCGATGCTGCCCATGATCCCAGCGGTAATTAACATTTCTCTATCGATAGTGCTATACAAAGGCTCAAGATCATACTCGAGCCGGATAACACCGAGTACGGTGCCTTCCTCTGCTACGTGGCATTGCAGACAATTGGTACCGCGATAATCGCTGCTCGCTTTCATCGGCAGGGCGACCACCAATCCTTTTCCCGCATCAGCATCAAAGGTTTCGACAATGGTTTCACCTTTGAGGGCGCGTTGGTCAATGGCATCCTGGGCAGATTGCTCAGGGTTTCCTGGGCCAAAAAAGCGGGTTATTGCCTCTCCACGGATCACGCGAGCGTCGTCGATGCCTTTGTGTGACAGCATTTTCTCTCGCAACGTATTACGCTGGCTGATGGTGCCGGTGAGCATCAGCATATTAAGGCTATCAAAGTAGTTGGACGCTTTATCTAAGGTTTGCTCGCTGACAATCGATGTCATCAAGGCTTTTTGTTGATGCGACTGATAGGCCAGCGAGGTGGCGAGCACAAGAGCGAAAACAAGAAAAAGAGCAAGAAGAATTTTGCTCGCAAGGGTCATACGCATGAGTCAACCATTTGTTATTAATTTATAGAGTTATCAGTTCTAGCCTGTAGCGACTATGTTAAACCGAGAGCGCACTTGTGGCGGTATCCTCATATAAAATGTGTGATTTCATCGACGTAAATCGTCCTAATAATGAGACGGAAACCCGTATTGCGAGGCATTCTGGCCGCACAGACTAACCGGTGTGGTCGGATGAATGCGTTTGAGTCGGCCAGCGAATTTAAGTAGCATGCGGCCTCTTGTTGTTGTTGGAATGAAGTAAAATGACCACTGAGTTGTTTAAAGAATTTACCTTTGAGGCGGCACACCATTTACCGAATGTGCCAGAAGGCCATAAATGTGGGCGTTTACATGGGCATTCATTTACGGTGCGTTTGTATGTAGAAGGCGACGTTGATCCGTATACGGGGTGGGTGATCGACTTTGCCGAAATAAAAGCGGCTTTCAAACCGATTTATCAGCGCCTGGATCACTACTATCTCAATGACATTGAAGGGCTAGAAAATCCAACCAGTGAAGTGCTAGCACACTGGATTTGGCAACAGGTAAAACCGAATCTGCCTCTGTTAAGCCAGGTCATGGTGAAAGAAACTTGTACCGCAGGTTGCACTTATCGAGGTGAGTAACGAAACTCGACGTGAGTAACAATACTCGAGGTAAATAAGAAGCAGTCGAGAGAAATAAAAAAACGCCGAGTAGCAGTGTCCAGCTTTATGAGGTCACTTCAGTACTCGGCGTTTTTTGTCGCTTTTCGACGTGTGCTTTGCTCCATGACGGCGCGATTTATCTTGTCACCGTCATCGTCACTTAGGCGATATTCAAATACTTGTGTGTTTGCACGGATAAACGCCAGCCGCGCGCAATGCAGGTGTCGATGCAAAGTTTGGTTGCACGTGGCTTTTGGCTTACCGGCTGCAGCGCAATGGTTGCACCAGGAGAGGCTGGGCAGGTCTCAAGCAGAGTCACTAATTGTGTAATGTCCTTTTCTGTCCCCACCGGATGTTTTATCTCATTGGCTCGCGCCATCGCACTGGCGAGAACGGGCAATTTACCGCGCATATTGATTTTGGGCGACACCGTTACCCAGGTGGCTTGGCTCGCATAGACCGTATAGGTGCCACTGGTTTCAATTTGGCATTGGCATCCAGCCTCTTCCAAGGCTTCCGTTAAAGGTACCAAATCATAAAGACAGGGTTCACCCCCGGTAATCACGATATGCTTAGCGTGATAGCGTTGCGTGATTTCAGTGACGATATCTTCGGCTCCTAGCCAGCACCAAGTCGGTGAATCCTCTGACTTATCAATAATAAAGATCTTATCTTGCTGATCCTTATCATCCGTTTCCCAGGTTTGCTTAGTATCGCACCAGGCACATCCTACTGGACATCCTTGCAAGCGGACAAAAACCGACGGAACCCCTGTGAAGGTGCCTTCGCCCTGGATCGTTTCAAATATCTCGTTGACTCGGTACATGGTGATTAATAGCGATAGAATATGAGCTCCGCATTATGCCAACGAATAAGTTTGAGATCTTGTTTTTTAGCCCGCGATTAGAGGATGAACAGCGTTACTGTTTAGACAGGTTTTGTGAGTTTGTACGCGATTTCAAAGATACAAAGTGACAAATGTCACGTGCTAGCGGCCAATTGCTTCACAATTAGTTCGCGAAGTAAAAAAATTCACCTAAATAGGCGGTGTCAGGGTTTATCGCCATAGCCACGTAGTAATAGGAAAGGGCATGATTATTGGGCAGCCGGGACATATCGATCATATTAAGCGCAAAAATGCGGGCACGATTTATAACTTAATCGACCGTTTTGAGCCTATTTCGCGGATCGAACTCTCGAAACGCAGCCAACTGGCGCCTGCCAGTATCACCAAAATTGTGCGCGAACTGATGGACGCTCACCTTGTAAAAGAGGCGCCGATCCAAGAAACGAGCATGCGCGGGCGTCCAGCTGTAGGGCTTATGCTGGATAACGAAGGCTGGCAATTTTTGTCCATGCGTCTAGGAAGAGGTTATCTCACTCTGGCGCTGCATTCGCTAAGCAGTGAAATTTTGATTCAAGAACGGCATGAATTAACGGTGGTGGCGCAAAGTGCATTACTCACCACCGTGGTCGATCATGTCAATGCGTTTTTCTCTCGTCACCAACAAACGGTGGATCGTGTCACCAGTATTGCGATTTCGCTACCGGGCTTGGTAAATAGTGCCCAAGGCACCGTGATTCAAATGCCGCACTTCGAGGTCGACCATATGCCTCTAGGGCCTGTATTACATCGAGAGACCGGTTTGCCGGTATTTGTGGGGAACGACACCCGTTCTTGGGCACTAGCGGAAAAGTTGTTTGGTAACGCGAAAGAAGCAGACAGCGCCGTTCTGGTCGCAGTTCACAGCGGCGTTGGGGCCGGTATTGTGCTCGAGGGCAAAGTGCTTCAAGGGCGGATCGGTAACGTTGGCGAGTTAGGTCATATTCAAATTAAGCCCTTTGGTAAGCGGTGTTTTTGCGGTAATTATGGCTGTTTGGAAACGGTCGCAAGCCTGTCCGCGATCTATGAGCAGGTGGAGACATTGCTCAATGAAGGGCATCCGAGTTGCTTGCACGACCAACCCCTCACGATAGAGGCTATATGCGATGCAGCGGTGTCAGGCGATGGTTTGGCCCACCAAGTGATCACCGAGCTGGGGCATCACTTGGGAACCGCCATAGCGATTGTGGTGAATTTATTTAACCCAGAAAAAATATTATTTGGTGGCGAATTCAATCGCGCTAAATCGGTGTTGTATCCTGCGATCATGGAATGTTTAAAAACGCAGACGATTCCGCTGTATAGCAAGTACCTAGTCTTGGAAGAAAGCTATTTCTATACCCAAGCGACGATGCCTGGAGCGGCGATGGTAAAGCAGGCGATGTATGATGGCAATTTGCTGATGAAAGTGCTGGAGGGCTAATCGTTACCTTGGCTGACAATTAAAAAGCGGTTAAAGAAAAAGCAGGTGTTGATGCACCTGCTTTTTTTTGATCTTGGCTAAGGGCGTTGGTTAGCTGTTTTTACGCTCTTCACCCAAGCATGCCGCCGCGGTAAATACTACGTCGGTTGAGCTATTCAGGCCCGTTTCGGCAGAGTCTTGTAAAACACCGATAGTAAAGCCAATGCCAACCACTTGCATGGCAATCTCTTGTGGAATACCAAACAAATTACACGCGAGTGGGATCAACAATAGGGAGCCGCCAGCAACCCCCGACGCGCCGCACGCAGATACCGCGGCCACCACACTCAACAGCACAGCCGTGGCGATATCCACTTGGATACCGAGTGTATGAACAGCAGCCAGGGTTAATACGGTAATGGTGATCGCCGCGCCTCCCATATTGATGGTGGCACCGAGTGGGATAGAGACAGAATAAGTATCTTCATCCAAATCAAGGCGGCGGCATAGCTGCATATTTACTGGAATGTTGGCTGCAGAGCTACGGGTGAAGAAAGCGGTGAGACCGCTCTCACGCAGGCAGCGAAAAACAAGGGGATAGGGATTTTGACGCGTTTTGATATACACAATCAGCGGATTTACCACCAAGGCGATGGTTGCCATACTGCCGAGTAGCACCCCCAAAAGGTGTAAATACCCCATCAAAGCATCAAAGCCACTTTTCGCTAACGTGCTTGCTACTAAGCCAAAAATACCCAAAGGCGCAAACCGGATCACAAAGCGGACGATCATCGATACCCCCTCGGATACATCCGAGAAGACACGTTTGGTTTCGTTCGACGCATGATGAAGAGCAATACCTAAGCCAATCGCCCAAGCCAAAATACCAATATAGTTACCACTCATCAACGCGTTAACAGGGTTGTCAACGATATTGAAAAGTAGCGTACTTAATACCTGGCTAATACCCTCTGGCGGCGTAATGCTAGCATCCGTCGCAGCAAACTCGAGGGTAGTCGGGAACAAAAAACTCATGGTCACCGCGGTCAATGAAGCCGCAAGGGTGCCGATAAGATAAAGCCCAATAATGGGGCGCATGTTGGCCCGTTGGCCTTGTTTCTGGTTAGCAATGGACGCTGCCACTAAAACGAAAACCAAAATGGGTGCGACGGCCTTCAATGCGCTGACAAAAAGTTGTCCGAGCAATCCGGCTGTGCCAGCAAGCTCGGGGGATAGATAGGCTAAAACACCACCGGCAAGAATACCGATGAGTATTTGAAGTACCAGCGAGTTACCTCGACTGACACTGGCGAGTTGTGTTTGACTCATGTGACTCTCACTTCACTGTGTTTATTATCAATGGCTGTTAATGAATCGTTAGAAGTGACGAATTAAACCAGTTAAATTCACCCTATGTAAAGGGAAAATTGTTACTTTGAACTAGTTAGGTAGGACTGAAGTGGCGAGTTATGATTAATGAGAGGTTTATTTAGTGTAATTATTCTGTTATCGCTGCAGAATAAATGGTGATAATTCTAGGTCTAGCCGAGCAAATACGTGGATTTAGGCGGCCATCTAGCATAAAAAAAGGCGACCATAGCGGTCGCCGAAGGATAACAACTAGCACAGAAATTTTTAGTAAATCGCATGTCCCACGGTATTGAGCAACTTACTCACGCCTTTTGTGAAGTAGAGAGGAGCATCTGCAATGGTATAGCAAAGGCAACCTTCTTTTGTGTATGGCGTATGATGGTGACGGCTATCGAGTAAAATAAAGTCACCTGGCACATACTGACCACTTTCATCTTCAAAGGTACCGTCCAACAAAAGGGTTAACTCATAGCCCTTGTGAGTGTGCGCAGGCACTGAACCGCCTTCATCGATATGAAGAAAACTGGCTCGCGTTGCCCCTTCGTCAAGATTAAGTCGCGCACGTTGAACTTTACCAAAGGATGCCCAATTTGAATCGCCGAATCGTTGCAGCGCCCGGGGTAAGGCATATGTTTTTTCACCGACAGTGATTTGTGTTGCGCGCGCTTCAGGTTGTTCCGCGCCAGATTGCGTCAGCGCATCGGCATCGTTGGCAGCCGCTTGTTCAAAAATGGCGGATAGCATTTCATCTTCGGCATTGTGATCCCACTCATTTACCATCAACGCTTCGTCGCCGACTGTTTCTTGATCAAACGCCACTGATGCAAGCTTTTCTTCTGCAGTGGCCACGTAAGCTTGGCACTCCTGGCAAAGTTCAACATGAGCAGACAACGCAATCGCCATCGAAGTCGGCAATTTGCCAGCAGCAAAAGCATCCAGTAAATCGGTCGATGGGTGATACTTAATCATTGTTTTACCTCCAGGTGATTGCGAAGCTTTTCTAGACCTAAACGCAATCGGGACTTGACGGTGCCCAATGGCACATTTAATTGTTCTGACAACTCTTGATGAGTCAATTGCTTGAGATAAACCCCTCTAACCACCTGCTGCTGGACCGCGGGTAACTCGTCAATAAAACTGAGAAGCTCTTGGTCCATCATGTACTGAGCACCGGAATCTGTTTCGTTGTCCTGTTGCCCTGACTCGAGAATGGGCCAGATATCATCGCTAAAGTTGTCTTCGCGATTCGATTGCACCTTGCGGAGCATATCGAAGCTTAAGTTACGCATGATAGTGAATACCCATGTCGTCGCCGCGCCTTTGTCAGAATTATACAAGTGGGCTTTGCGCCATACCACTAGCATGGTTTCTTGTACTAATTCCATTGCTTGGCCGTCAGCTCTTAAATGTTTTGAACCATAAGCGCGTATCTTAGGGCCAAAAAATCGGAACAAACGTTCGAACGCTATGCGGTCGCGGTCTTCTGCAACTTTTGCTAATAATTCAGACAACTCTTCCTTCGTCACGTCAGTCATGTTGGCACGCGTGTCCCGTCTGGAAATGGTGGTCTCAGTATACATGGTTTGTGGCGCAGTCATAGTTGAGTCCTATCTGTCGTAGCCGTCCATCTCGCTTCCAATACGAGGCTTAAAACAATTGGATCACTCGACTTCTTGCTCGAGAAGCTGACTGATAAATTGCTTCGCCTCTTCTGCCGATTCTTGCGCGATAAACCATTGTTTTTGCGCGTTAGAAAGCGGCAAAATTTCTAACCAGCGTTGGCAACTCCAGGTTAAGTCTTCGAAATACGGCGCCTCATACTGCTCAGCATGATCCGGGTGGGCAGCGAAGACATTTTTAAGTCCTGCGGCAATACGCATTTTTTCTTCATTTTCTTCTTGGTCAATAAACTCGTCATGTGGCCAGTCATTCAGTGCCTGTATCTCGCCCACCCAGAGCTTGTCGGCTTCTTGCTCTGTCGATTGAATTTTTACCCGTTGACGACCTGCAATGGTAATGCCTAATAAACCATCGGGTAGTGTTTCAAAATCGACAATGTCCACCAGTGTGCCATATCGATATAAACGTTTACCTTGCATCATCGCCAGCACGAATCCCTGTTGATTCGCCGAGCATTCACGGACCAAGCGCAAATAGCGAGGTTCAAAAATGCGCAGCTTAGCTCTGCCCCCGGGTAGTAAGAACAAGGGTAGAGGAAACAGCTTCGTCATATCTACGCCTCCTTATTGATTCAACATGCCTGCCACTACGCGACTAGGGTTGGATACGATCAAGACAGAGACTGCATTACCACAATCAGGTTGACATCATTATAAGCTGTGGCATTCTGGACGTCTAAACATCTACTTTTCTAAGGGAATCGGAATGACGTTAAAGCGACCAGGATTTTGGATTGCGTCAGTGTTACTGGCGTTGATTATCAGCGGCTGCTCAGATCAGCCAGAAACGATAAAGATTGGTGCGACTGTCGGTCCCCATGCGCAAGTCGTAGAAGCGGTTGCGAAACAGGCTGAAACAGAAGGAATTCATGTCGAAGTGGTGGAATTTTCGGATTACATCTCTCCGAATGCCGGTCTGGCAGATGGCAGTCTTGATTTAAATAGTTACCAACATCAGCCGTTTCTCGATAACTTTAATCAAAACCATGATAGTGAATTGGTCTCGATTGGGCGTTCCATCCTTATGCGGATGGGGATTTACTCAGACAAAGTACAGCGCGTGGACGATTTACCCCAAGGCGCACAAATTGCGATCCCTAACGATCCGACCAACGCCGGGCGCGCTTTGCTATTACTGCAAGACGCAGGGCTGATCACCTTGGCCGATAACGTTGGCTTTCAAGCGACGCTACAAGATGTTACCGCTAATCCCAAGCAGCTCGATTTTGTCGAAGTAGAAGCGGCACAATTGCCTCGCAGCCTACAAGATGTCGATGCTGCTGCAATTACCATGAACTATGTGATGTCATCAGGGCTTAATCCAAGTGATCAAGGTATTTTCTTAGAATCGAAAGACGCACCGCTCGCGGTGATGGTCGTGGCAGCGCGGGCAGAGGATAAAGATAATCCGACCTATCAGCGTTTGTTGGCGCTATTTCAATCAGAGGCAACACGTACGTTTCTACAAAAAACCTTTGATGGCACGATCGAACCGGCTTTCTAGTTTTTAAAACCGGCCAGCGATAGCTGGCCATTGATATACATTCTCAATCATTGTTTACCATTCAGGGAGTTATTGCGTTAACATGCCTCTCAGCTTGTGGTTTTAGCATTCGCTAAAGTCACAGTTTCCTCGCTCGCCTAACACACAGAACGCATAGGAATTGAGATGCAATCGGCTACTCGTCCATTTAATTGGTCGCCCGTATTGCTGGCATGCTTAACGGTCAGTATCGGGCAATTCAGCATGGGATTGGTTTTTCCATCATTACCTTGGATCGCTCGTGATTTCAATCTCAGCATGGACGATGTCCAACTGCTTATTTCCGCTTACCTGCTCGGGTTTGGCCCGTCACAATTTATCTATGGCCCCATTTCGGATGCACTCGGACGCCGCCGCGTGCTATTAGCCGGTGTCTTGCTTTCACTGGTTGGGTTGACCGTGATGGTTACCTTTAGCGCCAGTTTTACCGGGTTGGTGATTGGCCGCTGTATTCAGGGGATGGGCACGGGGTGTTGTGCTGTCCTCTCGCGAGCCTTTACCCGTGACTCGTATTCGGGGGATCAGCTTCCTCAAGCCATGTCATACCTGATCATGGTCGCCTCATTTACGCCCATTGTGGCTCCTGTGATTGGTGGCTTTGTTAACCATAACTTAGGCTGGTTGGCGATCTTTATTTTATTGATGGTTTATACCAGCTTGGTGTGGTGCGTGCTCTTTTTCTTATTTAAAGAGAGTATGCATACGCGATCGCCATTGCCTAAGATAAAAGTGATCCTTGGTCGTTATGGCGCACTGTTAAAAACGCCCTACTTTCTTTATTTCGCCAGTATCAGCTGGTTGAACTTCACCTTGGTGATCACCACGGTGTCACTGATGCCATTTTTAATGCAAGAGCGCATCGGTATGACATCGGATCAATATGCCTTGTGGGCGCTCATTCCTACTTGCGGGTTACTGCTGGGCAGCACGCTGGTGTCGCGCATTCGGCCGCGTTTGGGTACTAAGCGTATGCTGCTAATGGCACCGGTGATGCAGCTCATCTCAGCGATATGGCTATGGTTTACCCCCATGGATCCCTTGCTGCTGATGATAGGGCAGTTTTTTATGGTGTTTGGCAACGGGATTGCGCTGCCGTGCTCCCAGTCGCAGGTGATGCAGCCTTACTCTAACCAAGCCGGCACCGTCGCTGCGCTCTCCGGTGGTGGACAGATGATCATTTCTGCGTTGATGAGTATGGCGCTATTGAGCTTGGGGGTTAGCGAAGCATGGCACCTTGGTGTGGTGGTTGGCGTCTTTGCGCTGCTCTCCGTTCATAATATCTTCCGTGGCTTCGCAGCACCGAAAGTCAACGTCGCCAATGGCACCATCTGACGGAATACAGAATACATAAAGAGCCGATGCAAGCGCGATCTGCTCTCTTCTGTACTCCGCAAGCGAAGCGCTCTGTATTCAAAAATCCTGAATATCGCGTAGGTCGGCATAAGCGCCAGCACGATGCCAATCATTATCACGATGTGTGCCGCGCGCCCGTTGCACGGCGCCATCGGACATCGGTGTTAAATTTGGCATCGATCGTGACAGGCGCCCAGGCGACATAGTGCATAGTGGTTGACATATTACCGGGGCTTGTGTCACCTACGCCAATGGCACCATCGGCGTTAAAGTACGCGTAGGTCGGCATAAGCGCCAGCACGATGCCAATCATTATCACGATGTGTGCCGCGCGCCATCCGACATCGAAGCCAAATATTGACGCCGATCGTGACAGGCGCCCTGCAACAGGCGCCCTATCTACTCACCAAAAAACTGCTTAATTGCGGTGATCATCCCTTGGGTGAGTTGGTGAAGTTGGTCGTCGCGGATGCAATAGGGTGGCATCACATACACCAGTTTACCGAACGGGCGAACCCAAATGCCTTGGGCGGTCATTAAAGGCTGAATATCGGCCAGATTCACCGGGTCGGTCAGCTCTATCACGCCAATTGCGCCAAGCACACGCACGTCCGCCACACATTCCAATGCGCGAGCAGGCGCTAAGCCAGTTTTCAGCTGTTGCTCGATGTGCGCGACGGTCTGCGGCCAATTGCTTTCCAGCAAGGTATCAATGCTGGCACAGGCCACGGCACAGGCGAGTGGGTTGCCCATAAAGGTGGGGCCGTGCATAAAACAGCCTGCATCACCGCCACAGACAGTATCGGCCACATGGCGGGTGGTTAGCGTGGCAGCTAAGGTCATGTAGCCGCCGGTCAGTGCTTTACCGACGCAGAGTATATCTGGGCTGATCCCCGCGTGGTCGCAGGCAAATAGTTTTCCAGTTCGGCCAAATCCGGTGGCAATTTCATCCACAATCAGCAGTACATCAAATTCGTCGCACAAGGCGCGCACTTGACGCAAATATTCGGGATGATAAAAGCGCATACCGCCTGCGCCTTGCACGATGGGCTCTAAGATCACCGCGGCCAGTTGGCCGTGATGGGTGGCGAGTGCGTCGCGCATCGGGTGTATGTCGTTAGGGTTCCACTCACCGTCAAAGCGGCTTTGTGGGGAGGGCACAAAATGATGCTGAGGCAGAAACCCTTTGTAGAGTTTGTGCATCGAATTATCAGGATCCGTCACCGACATGGCGGCGAACGTGTCGCCATGATAGCCATGACGCAAGGTCAAAAACTGTGCGCGTGACTCACCGCGCCCCTGCCAATATTGCATCGCTATTTTAAGCGCTACTTCTACTGATACAGATCCTGAATCGGCCAAAAACACTTGCGTGAGCGGCGCGGGTGAATGCGCGACCAAGCGCTCACAAAGCGATACCGCGGGCTGGTGGGTGAGACCGCCAAACATCACATGCGACATGTTATCAATTTGCTGATGCGCCGCGGCGTTCAAAGCAGGATGGTTGTAGCCGTGAATGGCTGCCCACCATGATGACATGCCATCAATCAGAACGGTGCCATCCTCAAGATGTAGCTCCGCGCCGCTTGCGTGTGAGACAGGTAAGCAAGGCAAAGGATCGAGCGTTGAAGTGTAGGGATGCCAGATATGTTCACGGTCAAAATGGGTGTTTATGCTCATAAATGCGTCAGGTGTAAACTAGTGTGATCTCGTTGTGTTGACAGGTTAACGTCTGTGGGTAGACTAGCCAAGCATTAAAACGACAACAACGGGGAAAACCGCGTGGAAATAAGACACAACTGGACCGCACAGGACGTGCAAGCATTGTTCGATAAACCCTTTATGGATTTGCTGTTTGACGCGCAGCAAGTGCATCGTGAATATCATCCTGCCAATCAAGTGCAAGTCAGCACGCTGTTATCGATCAAAACTGGCGCGTGTCCAGAAGATTGCAAATATTGTCCGCAAAGTGCGCGGTATCGCACCGATGTTGAAAAAGAACGCCTGATGGAAGTCGAACAGGTGCTAGAAGCGGCACACAAAGCCAAAGCCTCGGGTGCGACGCGTTTTTGTATGGGCGCTGCCTGGAAAAACCCCAAGCAACGCGATATGCCATACCTGCTCGATATGATCCAAGGAGTGAAAAGCCTAGGATTAGAAACCTGCATGACATTGGGCATGTTGGATAGCGAGCAGGCCCAAACCCTCTCTGAAGCGGGCTTAGATTACTACAACCATAATTTAGATACGTCGCCTGAGTTTTACGGCAACGTCATTACCACGCGGACCTATCAAGAGCGCCTTGATACCTTATCCAACGTGCGAGAGGCGGGGATGAAAGTC
Organism: Salinivibrio sp. AR640; assembly: GCF_001995405.1. Classification (NCBI taxonomy): domain Bacteria; kingdom Pseudomonadati; phylum Pseudomonadota; class Gammaproteobacteria; order Vibrionales; family Vibrionaceae; genus Salinivibrio; species Salinivibrio sp. AR640. Next base: position 79,223 of record NZ_MUFD01000009.1, read on the forward strand.
TGCTCAGGCGGGATTATCGGACTGGGCGAAAGTACCCGCGATCGCGCCGGCTTGCTGATGGAGTTGGCCAATATGCCTGCTCATCCAGAAAGCGTGCCAATCAACATGCTGGTCAAAGTAAAAGGCACACCGCTTGAGAACGTCGATGACGTCGACCCGTTCGATTTTGTCCGCATTATCGCGGTGGCGCGGATCATGATGCCCAAATCGGCGGTACGGCTGTCTGCCGGACGCGAAGACATGAACGAGCAAATGCAAACCTTGTGCTTTATGGCTGGCGCCAACTCGATATTCTATGGCTGCAAGCTGTTGACCACCCCAAACCCTGACGAAGACGCGGATATGCAGCTATTTAAAAAGCTGGGTATTAATCGCGAAGCGGTCAGCCAAAAGCCCGATCAAGTCACTGAGCACGACTTACTTGAGCAAGTGGCCGAGCGAGTGGCATCGCGCCCGCAAGAGGGCGATTTGTTCTACGATGCCAGTATCTAAATCTCTATGACTGAAGCAACATCAGCGCTGACCCGTCGTTACCAAGGCGAACTGGCCGCACGCCAGCAACAAGGCCTGTGGCGGCAAAGTGGTGACAATGCCGTCGCCGAGTCATGGCGCAACTTTTCCGGTAACGATTATTTAGGCCTCGCGCAAGATCCGCGATTGGTCAAAAAGGCGCAGCAGCACCTTGAACGCTGGGGCGTGGGCGCGACGGCTTCGCCGGTGGTGTCTGGTTTTACCGCAGCGCATCAATCCCTTTGTGATCAGCTGTGTGATTGGCTGGGTTACCCGCAAGCGATACTGTTTAACAGTGGTTTTGCCGCCAATCAGGCGTTGCTCTTTACGCTGTTAGGCAAAGACGATGCCTTGTTTCAAGACAAGCTCAACCATGCCTCCTTGATTGAGGCGGGTTTATTGAGCCCTGCCACACAGCGCCGTTTTCGTCATAACGACATGGCACATCTTCGCCAACTGCTCGCAAAGCAAATCCAGCCTTCCGCATCGCTGATTGTCTCGGAAGGGGTATTTAGCATGGATGGTGATGTGTCGCCAACCGAGAGTCTTGCCGCGATTGCCAATCAATCGGGCGCGCTCTGGGCGCTGGATGATGCGCATGGGATTGGCGTGTTAGGGCAAGAAGGCGAGGGCAGTATCAGTCGTGGCGCGCGGCCGGATATTTTAATCGTGACGTTTGGAAAAGCCCTGGGCGTGGCGGGGGCGGCAGTGCTGGCTTCTCCCACCATCATTGACTATTTACGCCAGTTCGCTCGCCATTATGTGTACTCGACGGCTATGCTACCTGCGCAAGCGGCACTCATTGAGGATGCGATGAGGCTGGCACGAACAGAGCGCTGGCGGCGAGAAATACTCAGCGCCCATGCTGAACAGCTAGCGCAAGGCCTCCAGGACTGGTTAGAAACCGACTCTGCTTTCGAACCGCATTCCTTCAGTACTCATTCTTTAGATAAGCAGCCCTTCCCGCAGTTGCTCGCGACGCCTAGCCCGATCAAGCCGCTGATTATCGGCGATTTGGCGGCGTTACAGCAGGTGAATCACGCTTTGATGAAAGCCCATATCCGAGTAGGAGCGATTCGGCCACCGACTGTGCCTGCTAACACCGCACGCTTGCGGATCAGCCTGTCTGCGCAGCATCAAAAAACAGATATCACCGCATTGATTGAGGCGCTTAAGCCGGTATTAGCGAGCGACAAAGCGTGTGGGGTGACAGCATGACCGTCGCCGATAAACAAGCGATTGCTCAAGCGTTTGGCCGAGCCGCGCCCCATTATGACGACAGCGCGACGCTGCAGCGCCGTGTCGGTCATCGGTTGATGGCATTGGCTGAGTCAGAGCAAAAGCAAAAGGCTGTCCGTCTCGGTACCGTCTTAGATGTCGGCTGTGGCACCGGTTATTTCACTCAGCAGTGGATGACTCATGCCAAGACAGTGATTGGACTGGATCTCAGCGCCCCCATGCTTGCGACGGCAAAAGCGCGCTATGACGATGCCATGCTAGCCGTACAAGCAGATGCGGAGCATTTGCCGCTGGCTGATAATAGTGTCGATCTAGCATTTAGCTCGTTAGCGCTGCAATGGTGTGATGATTTACACGTGCCATTGGCGGAGCTGAGTCGGGTCGTCAAACCCGGCGGGAAAATTCTTGTTTCGACACTGCTCACCGGATCCTTGTGTGAACTCGATAGCGCGTGGCAACAAGCATGCGGCACGTCACGAGTGAACCGCTTTATCTCCTTCTCAGAGTTACAGCAGGCGACCCAACGCGTCGGGCTGATGCACGCAACCGTGTTGCACGAAAGCGAACAGCTGACCTTTGCCAATGCCCATGCGGTAATGAAAAGCTTAAAAGGCATCGGCGCCACCTATCGCCCTCAAGGGGCGGGGCAACAAGGGCTGGCGACAAGAGCGCAGTTTAGCGCGGTAGAAAAGGCGTATCAGCGTTTTGCACTCGCCGTCGACACCTTACCGGCGACCTATCAAATTGGCTATATAGTGATTCACCATCATGCATGACAGTTACTTTATTACCGGCACCGACACCGAAGTGGGGAAAACCTATACCACGGCGGCGCTGTTGCACGCTTTTATCGCGCGAGGCTATCAAGCGGTGGGCTACAAGCCTGTCGCCGCTGGTGCTGATTTAGCGCCTGATCACCAACTAAATAGTGACGCTGTCACTTTGCAGCGCGCCAGTGCGATCGCATTGCCGTATGCCGCGATCAACCCAGTGTTGTTAGAAACGCCATGTTCGCCGCATTGGGCGGCCGCGTTAGCCAATACGCCCATTGATACCCAGATGCTAAGCGATGGGCTCGTACATTTAAAACAGCAGGCTCGCCCGGTATTGGTAGAAGGTGCCGGCGGCTGGCAAGTGCCACTGAGTGAGACGGAAACGCTGGCCGATTGGGTAGTTACCCATCAGCTGCCAGTGATCATGGTGGTGGGGATTAAACTTGGCTGTTTAAACCATGCTTTGCTCACTGCAGAGGCCATTCGTGCCCGCGGGCTTGAATTAGCCGGATGGGTGGCAAACGCCGTGGATCCTAAGGCCCAGCACAGTGACGAGATGGTGCGCTATTTAGACGCCCATTTAGATGCGCCTTGTCTCGGGCACTTGCCTTTTGCTGCCGATGCCTCACCAACACAATGCGCGAGTCACTTAGATGTTTCGCGGTTGTAAACAATTTATGGAAATGTAGCGATCAAAAAAGCCAGCACTATGCTGGCTTTGTCTATTCAGTCGCTGATGCAGATAGACAGTTACTTTTGGTCGCCTCGCACGCCCATTAAGCTTTGCTGTATCTCTGCCATTTGACGTGCCGCCGACGCGTCATCTGACGCTAATCCAAGCTCTGAACAGGCTTCATCGAAGCTCATGCCGAGATGACAGGTTAAGATGTCGATCGCGACGCGGTAATTTTCTTGCTCTGCCATGGTCTCACTCCATTGATAACGCGTTGCAAGGATGACGTATGCAACAGTTTGTGATTTATACTGTCTGATGAGGGTGTCTGCGCGTTGCGAAACAGCCTCGTGAGTGTCGTAGTTTTAAACAGCTGGGTATAAATTAGCCTGACTCGAGCGCGAAGACAACTCGACCAAAGTCTATAGTCGTGGCTTTTTGTCTTTTTTATTGGCTTTTTCTGTATTGTTTATTTTTAAACCAATGAAAAATAAGACAAATACATAGCTTGGCGAGAGGTCACATTTTGTTTAGATTAGATGGGAATAACGTGCCACACTAACTGGTCGGAGCTTGATGACGGCATCACTTTATTGGTAACAAAATGCATCAAAGGATTGTTTTTATCTTGAATGCCCATACTATTTTCATCAATACAGCTTTCACCAATACAATTTTTACTAATACAACGTCCACCAATACAACTTCTACCAATACAACAAGCAAGCGCTGAACACTGGGTTTAAGCGACGGAGAGACATAATGAAACGCATAGGATTATTTCTTGCTACCAACTTTGCGGTACTGATTGTATTTAGCATTGTGCTAAATATTATTTATGCCGTGACTGGCATGCAGCCGGGGAGCTTGTCCGGACTGCTAGTGCTGGCGGCTGTCTTCGGTTTTGGTGGTTCGATCATTTCGCTACTGATGTCTAAATCGATGGCGCTTCGTTCTGTCGGCGCGCAAGTGATTGAGCATCCACGTAACGAAACCGAGCATTGGCTAATGAACACCGTGAGCCAACAAGCACAACGAGCCGGAATTGGCATGCCAACGGTCGCGATTTATAACTCACCCGATATCAACGCCTTTGCCACCGGTGCTAAGCGTAACGATTCTGTCGTGGCGGTCTCGACCGGGTTAATGCAAAACATGACCCGCGATGAAGCCGAAGCGGTACTGGCGCATGAAATCAGTCACATCGCTAATGGTGACATGATCACCATGACCTTAATGCAAGGCGTCGTGAACACCTTCGTGATCTTTATTTCACGTGTGATCGCAGGGGCAGTCAGTGGCATGAATAGTGACGAAGAAGGCGAAGGCGGCGGCAACTGGATGATGTATTTTCTGATCTCTTCCGTGTTGGAAATCGTCTTTGGTATTCTGGCCAGCATCCTCACCATGTGGTTTAGCCGTCATCGTGAATTCCGTGCCGATGCCGGATCTGCGCAGCTGGTGGGCAAACAGAAAATGATTGCAGCACTTGAGCGCTTAAAAGTGAGCCAAGAGCCAAAGCTAGAAGGATCGATGATGGCGTTCGGTATCAACGGCAAGAAAACACTGAGCGAGTTGTTTATGACGCACCCGCCGCTAGAAAAACGCATTGATGCCTTGCGTCGTGGTGATCACTTATAACGGGCGCTTTTTCATGCTCGACCAAAGCCAGCATCAAATCATGCTGGCGAATGATAGATAACATGTTTAAGCGGCCTGCGGGTCGCTTTTTGTTTGTGCACGACGCCATTTGATCACATCACTGGCTAACACAGCGCCAAGCACGATCAACGCCATCGCCGCCAGCGTGAGTATGCTAACCGTTTCACCGAAAACCGGTATGGCCATTAACGCGGCCACCACAGGCGTAAATGCCCCCATCGCGGCACTCATTTCAGCTCCTAACCGGCGAATGGCAAAGGCGTAGCTGTAGTTGGCAATAATCCCCACGCCCAAGCCTTGAGCAAGAATGTGATAACCAAGTTCATCGAATGGCGCTTGGAGTAGGTTAAACGAAATAAGCCCACTCAATGCGCCCACCGGCAGCAGTAATACAGCCGATATCGCTAATACCGCACCGGCTTCCGCAGCACTTAATCCTGTCACGCGTACGCCAATGGTAAACCAGGCCCAACTGATACTGGCTGCGAGCAAAATCAGATGGCCTTGGGTGACAGGCCAAGGTGAAAAGAACAAGGAGTGCCATAAAAATGCGCCAATACCGAGCACAATCAGACTAATGCCTAATCGTCGTCCCATGGAGAGCGATTCGCCATAAACAGTCCAAGCAATGGTGGAAACAAACAGCGGTAAGATCCCAGGTATTAATGAGGCTCCGTCAGCCACAGGCGCAAACTGCATCCCCGTGGCAGCCAGCAGATAAAACGGTAATCCTGCGCCAAATGCAATCGCAAACAGATAACGTTTGGGGGTAGTGACAATATGGCGTACTCGATGACGACTCAACCAACCAAATAACAACGCGGCGGGTAAGAAGCGCAATAAGGCAATATCGCCACTGGTCAATACCGATTGGCTGGCCTGACGTAATGAAATAAATAAGCTTGCCCAGATGGTCACGGTCAAGCCCATGGCAAGCATGCCCAATAAACGTTGTGAAGGTGCAGGCATCATTAATCACTTCCTTGTCGATTCGTTATTTAAGTGTGACAGCGTCAAAGAAGAGATTGGTGGCAAAATAAAGGATGATTTGAGCCAGGATTAGCGATTATCATCTTTTTATGGCTATAAATTAATAAAAACCATCAAGGAGGCGGTTTGGACAATAAAGACAAAGCGATTCTTGCGTTATTGCAGGATGATGCGCGCCGTACTGTTGCCGAGATAGCCGATGCGGTTGGGCTCTCGTTTTCGCCGTGCGCAAGACGGATTAAAAAGCTTGAGGCTGATGGGATCATTGCCTCATACCAGGTCACACTCAACCGCCAGCGGATTGGGCTAAACATGACATTTTTTGTCAATGTCAGCCTGAGTAACCACCGAGAAGAGGCAATTGTTACCTTTGAGCATGCGCTAGTGGAAATGGATGAAGTGATTAACGGCCATGTGATATCGGGCACGTATGATTATTTACTGGAAGTAGTCAGTCGCGATCTGCCGCACTACGAAGCCTTTATGCGTCAGCTGCAAACGCTCGCCATGGTGAAAGACATCAATACCAATGTGGCGATCCGCGCGGTAAAACAAGGCGCAGCACTCAAGGTATAGCGCAGCGCTCAAGGCATAGCGCGGTGCTTAAAGTTTAGCGCAGCGCTTAAAGTCTAGCGCTGCGCCAGAATCACACGATGGAAAAACGGCGATAAACCGATAGTGCGTGATTAGCTAAGGTGCTGGTTGACCCAGTCGCTGAACGCATTTTGTGGCAAAGCACCATTTAAGACATCAACCCGTTCGCCGTTTTTAAACACCATCAGGGTCGGAATGCTACGAATGCGATATTGCGCCGCGAGGGCTTGTTGGGCCTCGGTATCAATTTTCACAAAACGGGCACGACCTGATTCCTGCTCTGCCACTGCTTCAAAAGCGGGTGCAAAGCTTTGACAGGGGCCGCACCAGGTAGCCCAGAAATCGACGACAACCGGCTTGTCGCTATTTAATAAAGCGGCAAAGTTATCTGTAGTGCCTTCGATAGGCTTGCCATCGAGCAGTGCCGATTGACACTTACCACAGTTAGGTGCGTCATTAATGCGCGCTTCAGGAATACGGTTGGTTGCTTGGCAGTGGGGGCAGCGCGAGGTAAGAGTTGTCATTGTGCGTCCTCATTGAATGATTTACCCCTAATGTAAGCGCCTTTGTGTGATAGCCCAAGTTGAAATAATCAATCACTTAAATAGAAAAAGCCGATGACAGTGTCACCGGCTCGTTTTCTTTTGCCTTACCGCTTGCTAGCTAGCCTTGTTAAAGGCCATCAACCACGCCAAGGATTGCGCTGAGCATGTCTCGGCCAAATGCTTGGCTGCGCGCGGGTGACCAGCCAAAGTCAGGATCGGGATGATTGTTATGATCTTTAAACGGCATTTCGACCGTGTACGACAAACACTTAAAGCGCTCACCAATCCAATTTGAGCCAACGGTTAAGTTCGCTTTGCCTGGTGCATCTTTTTCATAGCCGTGCTCGTCTTGAAACTCCGGTGTCACGGTAAGCAGCGTACGCTTAAATCTGTCTTCCAAGTCTGCCATGCGCGCATCATAAGAGGGGATGCCCTCACAGCCGGCGACAAAGTTATAAGGAATCGCCTCGTCACCGTGGATATCCAAACACATTTTTACCCCAGTTTGCTCCATACGAGCACGAACATGATACACCTCGGGGCTGCGTTCAAGGGTGGGCGACTGCCACTCGCGGTTCAAGTTTGCGCCCACCGCATTAGTGCGTAGGTGGCCACGCACACTGCCGTCGGGATTCATATTCGGCACCACATAAAAATCAGCTTTTTCTAGTAATGCCTGTGCAGTTGTATCGGTGTCGTCAAGCAATCGGTCGAGTAAACCTTCCATAAACCACTCCGCCATGCTTTCGCCGGGATGCTGGCGCGCAATCAGCCAAATGGGCGTTTTCGGTTGGGCAGACTCGCTTAAATCCGCGCGGATTTTCAACAAACTAATATCACGACCATCTAAGGTTTGTCCTAGCGTTTCGAGCTGGCACTGTGGATAGGTCTGCGCCTGGTGAATGAGATCCAAATGGCGTTCATAGCTATAAGGCGCGAAGTAGGCAAAGTACATCGAACCATGTTGCGGCGTGACCTTAATCGTCAAAGTGTCGCCATCAAACTCGGTTGGCACGCGGAACCAGGTATCGCGGTCATATGAGGCAACGGCTTGGTAATCTTTCCAGCCTTCAGGATAGGCCGACCCAGCGAGCTGTTGAATGTGGAGTGTATGAGCCTGATCCACGTCCGCTTCTAAGCGAAAATGGAACCACTGATAAAATTCAGATTGATTGTCATGATGAATGGCAAGCTGGATATTATTGATGTCGCTATCATTCAGAACGCGAATATTCCCGCTATCGAACTGACTAAAAATACGCATAGAGCATCCTTTTTCTGTTGAAGGGCCAGCTGTGTTTGCGCCGGAAGGATAAGCCTTATTATTATTTTCGCTTCGTCTGTTGCCTATTTGAGCAGACATTGGGCGTTTACAGGCTTATGCTGATTAATCTCAGTGATTATCTTGCCGTGCCAAAGGTGAGCTGGCAAGGTGCTATCAAGATTCAAGCGAACTCTCCAGCCTTTTGACACAAAAAAGGAGCCATTATGCAGCTTCACGATCAGGCACTACTCAAATCTCAAGCCTTAATCAATGGCCAATGGGTTGATGCCAATCATCAAACCACACGTTCAGTCACGAACCCTGCTAACGGTGAGTGCTTGGCAACGGTGCCCAATATGGGGGCGGAGGAAACACGTCGCGCGATTGATGCTGCCGACGCCGCCTTGCCCGAGTGGCGAGCACTTACCGCCAAAGCTCGAGCTGAGATCCTCTATCGCTGGTATGAGCTCATGCTCGAGCATACCGAGGACTTAGCCGCGATCATGACCGCCGAGCAGGGCAAACCGCTGAAAGAATCTGCCGGTGAGATCCAATACGCCGCGTCGTTTTTGCAATGGTTTGCTGAAGAAGCCAAACGTGTGAATGGCGCAACTATTCCTGCCGAGCAGGCCGATAAACGCATCTCCGTGATCAAGCAGCCCATAGGTGTGACAGCAGCCATCACGCCTTGGAATTTCCCCGCCGCCATGATCACCCGTAAAGCAGCGGCCGCGCTTGCTGCCGGTTGTACCATGGTGGTCAAACCGGCCAGCGACACCCCTTTATCAGCGTTGGCGTTGGGTGAATTAGCGCAGCGTGCCGGCGTACCTGCTGGCGTGCTAAGCATTATCACCGGGACGGCGGGTCCGATTGCAGATACCTTATGTGCCGATGTACGTGTGCGTAAACTCTCCTTTACCGGCTCGACCGACATTGGCGCGCAGCTAATGGAAAAATGTGCGCCAAGCATTAAAAAGCTGTCGTTGGAGCTTGGCGGTAACGCCCCATTCATCGTCTTTGATGACGCCGATATTGATGCCGCCGTAGAAGGGGCGATTGCCGCTAAATTCCGTAACGCGGGACAAACATGCGTGTGCGTGAATCGTATTTACGTGCAATCGCGTATTTATGACGCATTTGCTGAAAAATTCACCCAGGCAGTGAGCCAATTACGCGTTGGGCAGGGTACTGACAGCAACGTTGACATTGGTCCGTTGATTAATCGTGGCGCCATCGACAAAGTGAAAGCACACTTGGACGATGCCCAGCAACACGGTGGCGAGATTTTATTGGGGGGTGACTGCCCCGATTTAGGCGACAACTTCACCCAACCGGCGGTGATTAAACACGCGACCTCGGCGATGCGGATTGCGAAAGAAGAGACCTTTGGTCCTGTCGCACCGCTGTTCGCTTTCGACGATGAAGCGGAAGCCATCGCTATGGCCAATGATACCGAATTTGGCTTAGCCTCGTATTTTTATGCCCGTGACATCAGCCGTGTACACCGCGTTGCCGAGGCGCTGGAATATGGCATGGTGGGGATTAATACCGGTTTGATCTCAACGGCGGTAGCACCGTTCGGAGGGGTCAAACAATCTGGGTTAGGACGCGAAGGATCGCAATGGGGCTTGGATGAATACCTCGAAATGAAGTACCTATGTTTGGCGCTGTAACCATGTGCTGGCATAACGACACACGGAAAGCGTGTCAATCTGGTGTGGAAAATTACTGACACATCATCAACACGCTACCTGGGTTATAGCCGCGAGACTGGTGAGATTGTCGCCGTATTGGCGACGATCTCGTCACTTGGGTTGTTTTTTATCAGCTTAATGTATGAATATTTGTGATTCGGCACATCTGCTCTGTTGTTGCCTTTTCATCCGTGGTAAAACTTAAGAGATGCGTAAGACAAGTCCAACCGTTGCGTTCACGCAGCATGTTGGCGAACCAAACCAAGTGGAGATACAAGTTTGATCAATGTTTTTCTTGTAGATGATCACGAGCTGGTTCGCACAGGGATTCGGCGTCTTTTAGAAGACGTTCGTGGCATAAAAGTGGTAGGGGAAGCCGACAGCGGTGAAGCCGCACTCAAATGGTGCCGGCAAAATCACGCCGATATTGTCCTGATGGACATGAATATGCCAGGTATCGGCGGGTTAGAGGCCACACGTAAGTTGCTTCGCTACTCGCCAGACGCCAAAATTATTGTGCTCACAATTCACACTGAAAATCCGTTCCCAACCAAGGTGATGCAAGCCGGTGCGGCAGGGTATCTCACCAAGGGCGCAGGGGCTGATGAAGTCGTGAATGCGATCCGCATGGTGAACAGTGGCCAACGCTACATTTCACCTGATATTGCCCAGCAAATGGCGCTGAGTCAGTTTTCTACCTCTTCTGATAATCCTTTCAAAGAGCTGTCAGAGCGCGAACTGCAGATCATGTTAATGATCACCAAAGGGCAAAAAGTGACCGATATTTCAGAGCAGTTAAACCTCAGTCCAAAGACGGTGAACAGTTATCGCTATCGCTTATTTAGCAAGCTAGATATCAATGGTGATGTGGAGCTAACCCACCTTGCTATTCGTCACGGCATGTTAGATACCGAAAGCCTTTAAAGCGAAGTTAAGCAGTACGAGATCGCGCAGTGCCAAACACCTTTGATGCCAAGAGTTTTCTTAAAACCGTGCCTCACCAGCCAGGCGTTTATCGAATGATGAACGCCACCGGTGAGATCATTTATGTGGGTAAAGCGAAAGATCTCAGCAAGCGATTAGCCAGTTACTTCCGGCTTCAGGTGTCGAGTGAGAAAACTAAAGCACTCGTCCGTCACATTGCTGATGTGGAAGTCACCGTCACCCACACTGAAACCGAAGCGTTAATTCTTGAGCACAACCTGATCAAGCAGCATCGTCCAAAATACAACGTCTTGCTGCGTGATGATAAAACCTACCCGTACATTTACCTCAGTGGCCATGAGCACCCACGGCTGGCGATCCATCGTGGCGCGAAAAAGAAAAAGGGCGAATATTTTGGCCCGTTTCCCGATGCCAACGCGGTGCGTAAAAGCCTGCACTTATTGCAGAAAATCTTTCCTGTTCGCCAGTGTGAAGACTCGGTGTATGCCAACCGCAGCCGTCCGTGTTTAATGTATCAAATTGGCCGCTGTGCCGGGCCGTGTGTGTCTGGGCTGATCAGTGATGAAGAATATGCCGAGCAAGTTAATTTTGCCCGCATGTTTTTACAAGGCAAAGATCGCGAAGTGATCGACAGCTTGGTCGCCAAGATGGAAACTGCCAGCCAACAGCTGCAATTTGAAAAGGCCGCCGAGTACCGCGATCAAATTCAAGCGTTGCGGCGCGTGCAAGAGCAGCAATTTGTCTCGCAAGACAGTGACGATGATCTGGATGTGATTGGCTTTGCGGTCGAAAATGGTGTCGCCTGTATCCATGTGCTCTTTTTGCGCCAAGGCAAAGTGCTGGGCAGCCGCAGCCATTTCCCTAAGATGCCTGCCGAGACCGAGCCAGGTGAAGTGGTTTCAAGCTTTGTCAGCCAGTTTTATTTGGCGCAAGCAGAAGGGCGCACCATTCCAAGCCATATTCTGATTTCAGACGATATTGGCGATGATCTTGGCTGGCTATCGACGACCCTGAGTGAAATCGCCGGGCGCAACGTCCAGCTACAAAGTCGACCAAGGGGCGCTAGAGCGCGATTCTTAAAGTTGGCCAACACCAATGCGCGCACCGCCTTGACCAGTAAAATCAATCATCGGATGACCATCCAACACCGTTATCAGGCGCTACAACAAACCTTGGGCTTGGAGCCGGTTAAACGGATGGAGTGTTTTGATATTAGCCACACCATGGGAGAAAAAACGGTCGCCTCTTGTGTGGTGTTCAATCAAGATGGCCCCCTGAAAAAAGAGTACCGCCGTTATAATATTGAAGGGATCACCGGCGGTGATGATTATGCGGCGATGGCGCAAGTGCTGACGCGTCGGTATAGTAAGCAAGTTGAGCCGGAAAAAATCCCCGACATTATCGTGATTGACGGCGGCAAAGGGCAGCTTAACCGCGCCTGGGAAGTGCTTGAGCCCCTAATCGCCGACTGGCCGATTAACCCGCTGATATTAGGCGTGGCAAAAGGCACCAGCCGTCGACCTGGGCTAGAAACCTTAATTAAAATCTCAGGCGAAGAATTTTCGCTGCCGTCCGACTCGCCAGCCTTGCACCTGATTCAACATATTCGTGACGAAAGCCACGACCATGCGATTGCCGGACACCGCGCCGCGCGAGGCAAAGCACGTAAACAGAGTGTACTCACACAAATCGACGGGATTGGCCCGAAACGCCGCCAAGCACTACTCAAATACCTCGGCGGGCTCCAAGAGCTGAAAAACGCCAGTGTCGAAGAAATCGCCAAAGTGCCAGGCATCAGCGCAACATTGGCAGAGAAAATTCATTCCTCATTGCAAGGTTAGCGGCAATGGGGCACCATAACCTAGTTACTCCTAAAATAAAAAGCTGAGCATGCGTCTAAATATACCTACCATTCTGACCTTTTTGCGCATTGCGCTGATCCCGGTCTTTGTTGTTGCTTATTATCTTCCCTACGCGTGGGCGCCGTTTGTGGCGGCACTGATTTTTATCATTGCGGGGGCGACGGATTGGTTAGATGGCTATTTAGCACGCCGTTTAAAACAATCGACTCGATTTGGCGCATTTCTCGATCCCGTTGCAGATAAAGTGATGGTGGCGATTGCCATGGTGTTGATTGTCGAGCACTATGCGTCTATTTGGGTCACGATTCCCGCTGCCACCATGATTGCGCGCGAAGTGATTATTTCTGCATTGCGAGAATGGATGGCCGAAATCGGCAAACGTGCCAGTGTCGCGGTGTCTTGGGTAGGTAAATTTAAAACCGGCTCGCAAATGTTCGCACTGACCATGCTGTTGTGGCATGGCGCCCCTTGGATTGAGTGGTTAGGGTATATTGCTTTGTATGTCGCAGCAGGCCTAACGTACTGGTCGATGTATCAATATATGATGGCAGCCAAAGACGATTTGCTGGCCGATCCTGATGGCGACTAAGCCCTAACGACCCATATCGCCAACGCACCAGCGACAAAAACGCGCGATAGCGCGCAACAAAAAACGCAGCCCCGTTAAGGCTGCGTTTTGTCGTTTAGCGCTTAGGAATAGTCAACACAAATGCCGCGCCTTGTAATACCGAGTCCGTGACGTGGATATTACCATCGTAACTAGCGATAATTTCATCGCACACGGCCAAGCCAATTCCGGTGCCCGGGTTCAGTTGATCGGCGCGCACGCCGCGTTGAAATATGCTCTCTCGATAGCACTCCGGCACCCCAGGGCCGTCATCTTCAATGATAAGCTGAAACACCTCGCCTTGATCCTCTACGCGCACTTTCACTTGCTCAAGGCAGAATCGATAGGCATTTTCTAACAAGTTACCGAGTAACTCCATCAAATCACTGTGGTGTATCGGCAAAGAGGCGTGTTGATCAAATGCGCGGATCACTTTAACCGGTTTATCGCGATACGCTTTATCTAACATCCCGGCCAAGCTATCGATAGGCGCAGACAGTGGGCTATCTTCGCGTTTTAACCCACATTGCCCCACCAACGCACGTTTTAGTTGATACTGCACCATGTCATCCATTTGGCTGACTTGCTCTAGGATCCGTTTGTTCAGTGCTTCACGCGATAAGCGATTGTCGTCTAACAAGGCGTTGGTGGCCGACAAGCGCGTTTTTAAACTGTGAGCCAAATCATCCATCGCGTGACGATAGCGCGTTTTTTGCTTCTCGCGTTGGGTGATCATCCGGTTAAGCGCTTGGGTAACATCTTGCAGCTCATCAGGATAATCATCGTCCAAGGTTTTTTGCCGTGATTCGGTAATCGCAATCAGCTCTCGTGCCAATCGGCGTAGCGGAGAAAAACTCCAATGGCAGGCGGCGATTACCATGGCAGAGGCCGAAAGAAACAGCAAACTGATATAAAACCAGGTCTCTGTCTCTAAATCAGCTAACTGTTGTTTTTGCATATCCACGTTGCGCAGCACAAACAGCCGGTTATCACTGTCGCCAGGTTGCTTATCGGAAGACAGCCGTTGAGCAACCACGTTAAAGCCCGCAATAGAAAGGTACTGCGGTTTTTTGGTCAGATCAGGCAACAGCGCGCAAATATCGTCGATATCAAAGGCGCGAACATCGCGGGAGGTCCAAAGCGTATGTTTATCTCGCGTACAAAGAACGGACATATAGTCGCTGCTAGAGGGATCCAGCGATTGGATCCACGCCGTGAGCTCATCGGCGCGAATCAATCCATCTTTACTCAGTTGCGCCATGACCATGGGAACTTGTGAGGCCAGATCGCGAGAATAAGCGGCCATCGAGCTTTGTTGATAGAGCTTATTAATTAAAGCGGCTAGGGCGATAGAAAAAACCAGTATGATACCGATAGACGTCGCAAGCACTCGGGTGCGTAATCTTGGTCGACAACGGCATAAGGTAAATTGGCCTAGTTTCATGATTCACTCAGCTTGAATTTCAAAAAGATACCCTTGACCTCGCACGGTCGAGATCGGGTTGCTATGGCCGCTTTGGAGCAGCTTTTTGCGCAGGCGACTGATCATCACCTCAATGGTGTTCGGATCGCCATCTTGATCGTGATACAGCACATCGAGCAAGCGCTGCTTGGAAATCACCTCACGGCTATGACGCATCAAATACTCAAACAAATCATACTCAAACGCGGTTAACTCAAGTGGCTGGCCGTTCACCGTCACCGCTTTGGCTAACAAATCGAGCTCAATGTCACCGGCGGTAATCGTGGGTTTGACAAAGCCAGCACTTCGGCGCACCAAGGCATTGAGGCGGGCAACCAGCTCCGGCTTTTGAAACGGCTTAACCAAGTAATCATCAGCGCCAGCATCTAGACCCGTGACTTTGTCTTGCCAGTTCGCCCGTGCGGTCAACACCAAAATAGGCAGGCGCAAGCCTTTGGCGCGAATGTCCCGAATCAAGCTAATCCCATCTTGATCGGGTAGGCCCAAATCAACAACAGCAATATCGTTAGGGTATTGATCGGCAAAATACAGCCCCTCGCTCGCCGTCTTGGCACAGCGAACATGGTGCCCAAGCTCAGTGAGCTCGGTGTTTAGGTGATGACTTAAAATCGAATCATCTTCAATAATCAATACCTGCATAAAAGCCTCTTTAAAACAAAAAAGCGCCCATGGTTGGACGCATTGATTATAAGTTTTGTTGGCTGAATTGTGCCTGACGTGACGTCGTTCTCTTCGACGGCTTACACCAAAATAATCATTAAGGTGCCGGCGAGTGTCAGGATCACGTTGGCAATCGCATAGGTGCCCGCGTAGCCCAGTGCTGGAATGGTACTGCGCGCGTGCTCATTGATCATATCCATCGCCGGGGCACAGGTGCGTGCGCCAATAATCGCACCAAACAATAAGGCGCGGTTCATTTTAAGCACATAGGCCCCCACCAGATAAGCAATAATTACGGGGATCACGCTAATCACAATGCTGGCCAAAATCACCGAAAAGCCCATATCCGCGATGTAGTCAAATAGCCGGCTACCGGCACTTAAACCAATCCCGGCCATAAAGGTCATCAGGCCTAAATCTTTGACCATATTCAGCGCCCCTTGTGGCACATAGCCGAAGGTAGGGTGGTTGGCGCGTAAAAAGCCAAGACTAATCCCTGCCAGCAGCAAGCCGGCGGCATTACCCAGCCCAAAGGTCACTTGGCCAAAGGTGAGGGTGATCATCCCCAACCCAAGCCCCAGAATAAAGAAGCAACAAAACGCGAGCAAATCCGACATCTGGCTATGAATCGAGATAAAACCAATCCGATCCGCCAGCCCTTTTACGCGGCTTTTCTCGCCACTGATTTGCAACACATCGCCTTTATTCAGAATAATGCCTTGGTCCATCGGCATCTCGACTTGCGCGCGTACCACGCGGTTTAAAAAGCAGCCATATTCCGACAAGCTAAGATCGGACAGCTTCTTTTGCGCCACACTGTCGTTTTTCACCACGATTTCTTCTTCGACGATGCGCAAATCAAGCAAGTCACGATCAAACACTTCTTTGCCGTTTCTAAAACTGGGGTCGAGGCGCGCATGGCTGTCTGGGTAGCCTACTAAGGCAATCTCGTCCCCTTGCTGCAAAATGGCATCGCCATCGGGGTTAGCCAAAATGCCGTTACGGCGAATCCGCTCGATATAACAGCCCGTTTGGCGATAAATACCCAGCTCACGCAGATTACGGCCATCAATCCAATCAATCAGCTCTGGGCCAACCCGATAGGCGCGAATAATAGGCAGATACACTTTACGCTGTGACTCACTGCCTAACCCGCGCTCAATTGCAATTTGCTGAGCAGAGTGCTCCAGGTTATGGCGTTGCAGCTTAGGCATTAACTTGGCAAGCACAATCAAACTCACCAAACCGGTAAGGTAGGCCATGGCATAGCCGACACTGAGGTTATCGATCATCATCCCCAGCTGCTCGCCATCGGTGCCGGTTAAGCCAGAGTTAAGCGCATCTTTCGCGCCCACGAGCACCGGAGTAGCGGTGAGTGCGCCTGCCATCATGCCAGTGGCAATACTGGTATCCAGACCTAACTGATCTTGAAAAAACAACGTCAACCCAATGGCGCTTAACAACACGGTGAGCGCGAGCAATAGGTAAGATTTTCCGTCACGGAAAAACACGCCAAAAAAGTTCGGCCCTGCCTCGATACCGACACAGTAGATAAACAACATAAAGCCGATGCTGAGTGCGTCGGGCGAAAAGGTAAACCCGGCATTACCAAAAATGATTGCGGTGAACAACACGCCGATGGATCCACCGAGTTGCACACTACCAATTTTGATCTTTCCGACGGCCAGGCCGAGCGCGAGCACCACAAAAAGGAGTAAAATATCGTTTTGAAGCAGGAGGTTATTGACGTCTATATTCACAGCACAAATGTCCGACAGCGCGTGCAGAGGGTTAATGTGGTGAAAATTATACCAACCTTAATCACATTTTGTTGGACAAATTTAGTGAAATACACAGAAAAGTTGGGTAAAAAAAGACCGCTTGGCTGATTTTTTCAACGTAAACAACAAAAAGCCCCATCGACTGATTTTTAAGGCGCCCCTATACAAGCCCCTAGACTCAAGCCAACGCCCCCTTACCAGACCCACAGAATAAGCGCTCGCTAACATTTTGGACATTAGGACATGAAAAGCTAACAAGGTATTTGATAGGCTACTACCACAATCGACATTTTTAAGGCCTGTTGGATGCCGCAAACCGGCGGGCGGTAGCGTGGAGAAATACTGGATAGAGAAGGCTCTTCACCGTTCATGGTGGAAAGTCATATCAAGCCCCCCAAAATAGAACAGTATCGCTGTCTTGAACCGTTGTTTGTTTCTAAAGCCTTTGGCTCTAAGCTTCATGTATTGGATTTTGGCATTTATAGCTTCCGCCAGGCCATTCGATGCCTTCAGCCGCATTGCATTAAGGATTGCTGGTAAGTGCTTTTTC